>NZ_JBVHVT010000067.1:0-49907 GCF_055564695.1 Streptomyces sp. NPDC029014 | reverse complement strand
GCGGGACGGACCACACCCGCGCCTGACCCTCCCCTCCCCGGCGACGGACCCCTCGGGCCCGGGGGAAGGGCGACCCGCACGGGCCCCCCGACACCCCGGCCCCCGTCCGCACGACGCCCGGGCCCCGGCGGCGCGCCGCACGACGTGAGGCGCGCCACCAGTGACCCTCGTCTCTACCGCGAAAGCCGCGAACGCTGGCACATTGGACGGCATGACCGCACACAGCGCCGCCCCCACCGCCCCCGCCCGGACCCGGGTCCGCACCGGAGGCCCCACGGACGATTCCTCCTGGCTGGAGCACGTGCTCGGCTGGACCCTCGTGGTGGTCGTCGCCATGTTCGTCACCCAGCTCGGCTGGATCTGACCACCGCCGGGCCCCGCGGGCTCCCCGGCCGCCCTCCTCGGAACCCCGTGTCCGCGGCGGGTTGAGTCGAACTCCCGCCCGGCGCAGGCCCGTTGGGTGTCCGCACCCCCGTGCCCGGCCCTCGTGCGCACGTCAACGGCCCCGGCCCGCCCGTTCGGCGGATGCGGCCGCCGCCCCGCCCGGCGCCGCGGACGGCCGCCGAGGGTTCGTCCCGGAGTGTCCGCAACCGCCCTCCGCCTGCGCATTCACTCGTGATCTTGCCCCGGTGACGGGAAGCTCCTGATCGGGCATACTCATGCCGCCGCAGCCTCTGAACTGCCCCTTCCGTGATCCGGGAGGGCAGTATCGGCTGTAAGAGCACCGTTACCCGGCGGCGCGTCCCACACCTCACGCGTCGCCGCCGTGCCCACGAGGGAGGAGAGCGCCGCCATGATCGACCGCGCCCCGCAGCCGGTGGACCGTCAGCTGCCCACCGAGGAGTCCCGGGACCTCCTCGCGCTCGTACGTGAGATCACCCAGCGGGAGATTAGCCCGCGGGCCGCCGAAGAGGAGGAGGCCGGGCACTTCCCGCGCGAGGTCTTCACCCTGTTGTCCGAGTCCGGCCTGCTGGGTCTGCCGTACGACAGCGAGTACGGCGGCGGCGACCAGCCCTACGAGGTCTACCTCCAGGTCCTGGAGGAGCTCGCCGCGGCCCGCCTGACCGTCGGCCTCGGCGTCAGCGTGCACTCCCTGGCCTGCCACGGCCTGGCCGGCTACGGCACCAAGGAGCAGCGGGCCGCCCACCTGCCCGCCATGCTCGGCGGCGGACTGCTCGGCGCCTACTGCCTCTCCGAGCCGGCCGCCGGCTCCGACGCCGCCTCGCTCGCCACCAAGGCCGTCCGCGACGGCGACGACTGGATCATCAACGGCACCAAGGCGTGGATCACCCACGGCGGGGTCGCCGACTTCTACACCGTCCTCGCCCGCACCGGCGGCGAGGGCCCCAAGGGCATCACGGCCTTCCTCGTGCCGGGCGACGCCGAGGGCCTCTCCGCGGCCGTCCCCGAGAAGAAGATGGGCATGAAGGGCTCGCCCACCGCCCAGCTGCACTTCGACGGCGTCCGCGTCCCCGACGCCCGGCGCATCGGCGAGGAGGGGCAGGGCTTCACCATCGCCCTGGCCGCCCTGGACGCCGGCCGCCTCGGCATCGCCGCCTGCGCCATCGGCATCGCCCAGGCCGCCCTGGACGAGTCCCTGGCCTACGCGCAGGGCCGTACGCAGTTCGGCCGCCCCATCGCCGACTTCCAGGGCCTGCGCTTCATGCTCGCCGACATGGCGACCCGGATCGAGGCGGGCCGGTCCCTGTACCTGGCGGCGGCGCGGCTGCGCGACGCGGGCAAGCCGTTCTCCCGGCAGGCCGCGATGGCCAAGCTGTTCTGCACGGACGCCGCCATGGCCGTCACCACGGACGCGGTCCAGATCCTCGGCGGCTACGGCTACACCCAGGACTTCCCGGTGGAGCGCCTGATGCGCGAGGCCAAGGTGCTCCAGATCGTCGAGGGCACCAACCAGATCCAGCGCATGGTCATCGCCCGCCACCTGGCCGGCCCGGAATCCCGCTGACGCGGCGCGCAGGTCCGGCCCGCCCGGCCGGGCCTGCCGCGCCGTGCAGGCGCGCCCGCGACTCGGCCCATCGGGTGAGCGGGCCTGAGCCGTCGAGGTGGACCCGCACGCGCTCCGCCGCGTCGCGCGGGCCCGCCCCGGTCCGACGGGGAAGATCCTGGCGCGGTGATCCAGCCCAGACGCCCCGCGCTGATCCTGCTGCACGGCCTTCTGCTGCTGTTCCTCGCGGTGCCGGTGGGCGCGGCGTTCGCGGCCCCCGCGGAGCCTCCCTGGGCCGACCCCTGCCGAGCCGACCAGCTCACCGCGGCAAAGGTCAAGGCGACGGCGGAGTTCGACCACCGGGGCCGCGACTTCAGCATGCTGACCAGCACCTTGCACGTCAGCATTCCAGCTGATTGGGATCGCGCCCCGGACCTCCTCCTCGATACGCGATCGGTGGGATACCGCTCAGCGCTGCGCTGCTTGCTGGGGAAGGACATGGAGGAGGCACTAGCCGCCTACGACGAATGGCGTTTGAAGCCGGTCTCCGTCAAAGCCATCGGGAAAACGGTTGCCGTCCACTACGAAGCCGTCGTATGGATCGAGGCGCTCACTTCTTACCGCGTCGGCCCGTGGCGGTTGGAGGCCGGCGATGACGTCTGGAAGATCCAGCTGGATCCCCCAGCCAGCCTCGCGGCGGCCGTGTGGGAGGACGTGCGCGTCCGTCTGGGGGGTCCCGGGGCGATGCTGGCCAGTCCTGCGCCGAATTTCGGCGAGAAGGGCACCGTGCTGGAGTGGGGTCGGAAGGGGCGGTACGAGATCCCCACCGTCGAGTTCACCCCGCCGGAAGCGCAGCAATGGAACGCCCTCACCTCATCGGCCGGCCGCGCATGGGCAGTCCTGGGGGCGGACGGCGCTTCCGGTGCCCTGTGGTTCCTGGCGACAGGTGGCTTGCTGCTCGTTTGCGTGCGGCGGCTCCGGCGGAGTCTCGGGAGCGGAATCCGCCCGCGGGAAGCGGTGGCGCTGCGGATGCTGAGGTCGTGGGCCCTTCTGCAGGGGCTTCTCGGTCTTGTCGTCTACATGGGCGACGACCTCTATCGGCTCGTCGACCGTCGAATGACATGGAGTTGGGACTACCAGCAGACCCTTTGGTTCGTCTCCACGCTCTGCTTGGGTGTCGCGCTGTGCCTCTTCGGAAACGTGCGGAAGGAGCTGTCCATCGTGGTGGGCACAGCAGCCGTCTGCCTGACGGCCCTATACATCGGTGCGGAACTGGCGGAAGTCCCGTTGGTGCCCACGAGCGACGTGGTGCTCTCTCCCGGCGGGTACTGGATCACGGTGGTCGTGTGCCTGGTCGTGCTTTTCATCATCTACTTCGGGATGATCGCCGCCGGGCGGCGGGCCCTGCTCCTGAGCGATTCGAGATGGCCCGCATGGGCGGTCGTGTCCGTCTCCCTCGCGGCATCCGCCATGACCGTGCTGTGGGCCCGCCTTGCCTTCGAGCGCCACTGGGAGCGCGTGAGCTGGCTCGCCGACCCCGGCTGGCTGCCCTACCGGGACGAATGGGTGACGCAATACCACGTGTGGTGGGCGTGGTTTCCGGCCGATGCCCTGCCCTCGCTGCTGGACATCGTCTCACTCCTGACGCTCCTCGCCCTCGTGGGAGTGCTCCGGGTCTGCAGGGCGGAGCAGCACCAAGCGGACTCGTTCACACCGAACCAGGCCGAGAAGTTCGTTTTCATGGTTTTCTTCGCCACTGGCGTCGTGACCAGTCAAGCCTGGCCCTACGGGTTCCCGGGCTACTCCCTCACCCTGATGCTCGGCCTGCTCACCGCAGGGGGCCTGCTCGCCCTGGGGCGCTCCAGGTCCGTCCTGGAGCAACCATCGAAGGACAATGCCCCATTGGGAAGGATCGTGTCGCGCACGGACCGCTCGGACCTGCTGCGTCTGGCGCGGCACTTCAGGGAGCTCCAGGCCCGGCGCCAGCATCTCGGCTCCGAGCCCTCACCCGACCGTGATGCCGCCAAACTGGCGATCGAGAACGAGATCGACAGGATGGACCGGTCCTTGCCGGAAGGGGTCAGGCCCGTTGACCTGCCGTTCGCGTGCGGGCCTAAGGAATCGTGGTGGGAAAACGCCTGTACCGGTGCGGTCATCGCCTGCTTCACGGGTATCCCGGCGACGGGGTTCATGTACTGGGTCCGGGCGGTCCAGGGTGACTCCTGGGCCCTGTGGACGCAGTACTCCGCCGGGTTCGTCTCGATCCTCACGGAGATCCTCTACTGGCAGACGACCTGGGTGGCCGGAGGGTTCTTCCTCGGGGCTCTGTGGCGCGACCTTCCGGGGCGCAACGGCCCGACGAAGGCGTTCTGCGTGACGCTCGGCTTCGCCATTCCGGCCGGGGTCGAGCACGTCGTCTCCGCGGCCATCGGGCAGAGCATCCCGGGCACGGTGGGAATCGTCGCAGCCTTCGCGTCGGTGACCACGCTGACCGGCCTGGTCATGGACGTGCAGACGTTCGAGAGCGAGCGGCGGTACTGGCCCACCAGCGCCGGACTGGTCTCGTACGTCTACCAGATGCGCATCGCCTCGGTGGCGTTCTTCCTGGCTCAGGTCCTGGCGCTGGTCACGATCTGGAAGACGTTCAAGGAGGGCGGTCCCACAGCGCCTCCCCGCTGAGGCCGGCGTGCCGTGTGCGGGGAACCGCGGGCGCTGTGGCATCAGCTCTCGAACAGGGGTCCCGTCGGCCAGATCGGGGACGTTGCGACGCGGGACCACTCCGGGTCGCGGTGGCCCGGCAGGGTGCGGCCGTCGTCGGCCCAGCGGGCCAGCAGTGCGCGGTAGATCGGCGGGTCGGACTGCCGGTGGCGAACCGATTCTTCGGCAGTGTGCGGCGCCGGGCGGCGGCGTCGGCCCGTTCTCGGTGCCGGGGTGTCGAGTGCGGTCATATCCGGAGCAACGCGCGCCCGACCGGCGGGTAACCGCGCCCGCCCACCGGGTTTCCGTTCGAGGTGTCCCCGGGCGGCGCCCGGTCGTGCTCGGACAGCCCGGTGTGCCGGGGTGTCAGGGATGGTCAGAGGTGTGGCCGCGGCGCCCATCTCTGACGTACCGTCAGATCCGCATCATGCACCGCGCCCGCACCGCCCCCGTGCCCCTGGAGCTGCGCCATGCCCGCGGACCGCCCCATCCCCCTGGACGAGTACCCCATCCACCAGGCCCCGCTGTCGATGAAGCACGTCGTCACCGGCGACCGCAACGCCTACGACCGCTGCATCTTCCACGTCTTCGACCACGCCGGCCGGGCCGTCCTCATCGCCGGCCTCGGCGTCTACCCCAACACCGGGGTCATCGACGCCTACGCCACCCTCCGCACCGGGGACCGGCTCCTCGCCGTCCGTGCTTCCGACGCCCTCACCGACGACCGCATGAACCTCGCCGTCGGCCCGCTGCGCCTCACCGTCGAGGAACCCCTGAAGCGGATCACCCTGCGCTGCGACCCCGACCCCGCCGACCCCGACGGCCTCTCCTTCGACCTCACCTGGACCGCCGAGTTCCCCGCCGTCTGGGAACCGCACCACACCCAGCGGCGCGGCGACCGGCTCATCCTCGAAGGCCGCCGCTTCGTCCAGGCCGGCCACGTCACCGGCACCCTGCGCGCCGACGGCGAGGAGCACACCCTCACCCCCGACGCGTGGACCGGCACCCGCGACCGCAGCTGGGGCGTCCGCCCCATCCCCGGCGAGGACGGCGGCCGCGCCGCCGAGGAACACCGGACCGAGGGCTTCCACTGGCTCTGGATCCCCGTTCGCTTCCCGGACCGGTTCGTCATGGTCATCGTCCAGGAGGACGCCGACGGCCACCGCACCCTCAACGAAGCCGTCCAGGTCTTCCCCGAGGGCAGCGGCCGCCCCGACGTCCAACTCGGCTGGCCCCACACGGACATCCGCTACCGCCCCGGCACCCGGCACCCCGAGAGCGCCGTCGTCCACCTCGCCGACCCCGCCCGCAAGCCCCTCGAACTCGGCGTGCAGGTCCTCGGCTCCTCCCCGCTCGCCGTCGGCGCCGGCTACCCGCCCGCCGCCGACTGGCAGCACGGCACCTGGCAGGGCCGCGGCTGGACCGACCGCCGCGTCCTCGACCTCTCCGACCCCGCCGCCCACCCCATGGCCGCCTACGGCGTCACCGACCACTCGGCCCGTTTCACCCTCGACGGGCGCACCGGCCACGGCATCTTCGAACACGGCACCTTCGGCCGCCACGACCCCAGCGGCTTCACCGACTTCGCCTCCGTCGCCCCGTAACGGACGGTCGACCGCACACAGGAAGAGGGGCAGTCATGGCAGCAGCACCGGCACCACGTCCCCGCACCTCCACCCGGGCACCCGAAGAGCTCGCCCGGCGCCTGACCGCCTGGCTCGACGGCCGCCTCCCCGGCGCCCGCGTGTCCGGCGTCCGCGTCCCCGCCTCCAACGGCATGTCCAGCGAGACCCTGCTCTTCGACATCGAGCACCCCGACACCCCGGTCCGCGCCTGCGCCCTGCGCCTCGCCGCGGACCCGGCCGCCTACACCGTCTTCCCCGCCTACGACATGCCCCGCCAGCACCGGGTCATGAGCCTGGTCGCCGCCCACACCGACGTACCCGTCCCGCGCGTGCACTGGCTGGAGGAGGACCCCGGGCCGCTCGGCGCCCCCTTCTTCGTCATGGCCCGCGCCGAAGGCCGGGTCCCGCCCGACGTCATGCCCTACACCTACGAGGGCAACTGGCTGTACGACGCCACCGACGCCGAACGCGCCGCACTCCAGGAGGCGAGCATCTCCCTCCTGGCCCGCCTGCACGACCAGTTCCCCGCCGGGGAAGCCGAGTTCCTCCTCCCCGGCGGACCGGGCAGCCCGCTGCGCCGGCACGTCGAAGCCCAACGCGCCTACTACGCCTGGGTGGTGGACGGACTCGCCCCGTCCCCGCTGCTGGAGCGCTGCTTCGACCGCCTCGAAGCACTGTGGCCCGCCGACGAGGGCCCCGCCGTCCTCAACTGGGGCGACGCCCGCATCGGGAACGTCGTCTACGACGGCTTCGCACCCGTGGCCGTCCTGGACTGGGAGATGGCCGCCTTCGCCCCGCGCGAGGTCGACCTGGGCTGGACCGTCTACCTGCACCGCTTCTTCCAGGACCTGACCACCGGCTTCGGCCAGAGCGGCCTGCCCGGCTTCCTGCGCCGCGAGGACCTCGAACGACGCTACGCCGAACTCACCGGACACACCCCGCGCGACATGGAGTTCCACACCCTCTACGCCGCCCTGCGGCACGGGATCGTCATGCTCCGCATCGCCTACCGGCAGGCGCACTTCGGGGAGGTGGAGGTCCCGGCCGACCCCGACCGGCTGATCCTGCACCACGCCACCCTCGACGCCATGGTGCGCGGCACGTACTGGGAGCCGTACGGCTGAGGCCCGGGCCGCGTCGGCCCGGGCCCGGTCATCGGCCCGCCGCGACCCCGCGGCCGGGCCCTTCCGCCCAGGTCAGGCGGCCTGCGCGTGCCGGCTCCGCTGCAGCGGGACAGCGGCCGCGAGCCGTACCGGACGCGAGCCGGGCCCGCCCACGTGGGAGAACGGCTGGGTGCGCCAGTCCAGGCCCTGGGGCAGCGTCAGCATGACGACCTCCAGCTCCTGGGAGTCCGCGTCCGCGTCCGCGGCGGGCAGCGCGTCGGCGGCCGTACGGCCCGTGCCCGCGCACACCGTCAGCCCGAACGGGTTCCACGGGCTCGGGCAGAGCGCGTGCTCCGGCAGGTACTCCTCGTTCGCGACGAGGGCGATCGGCTGGCCGCAGTCGGGGCAGATCGCGTGGCGGATCTCGAACCCCTCGCCGTCATCGAGGTAGTCGGCGTCGTCGGCGTGGTCGACCGCGCCGGGATCCAGGGGCTCCGGTTCGGTGCGACCGGTGCGCTTGGTGTTCTGCATGGATGTACTCCCCCTTGGGTGGGCCGGGCGGGCGATGTTCTTCGGCCTCGGCCACAGCAAGCACTTCCCGTCGCGCGGCACGAGTAACCACAACAAGCCGGCGCAGTAGGGCATACCCTTGTGGCTTTGGTCACATGCCCGCCGCAGGTGCCACTTGTGGGCGGACAGCACTGTGCCCGGACCGCTTTTGGGCCGTAGGTTGAGCGGCTATGAGCGCTATGGAGGAACTGGACCGCCAGATCGTGGATCTGCTGGTGCGGGACGGGCGGATGAGCTATACGGACCTGGGCAAGGCCACGGGACTGTCCACGTCGGCGGTCCACCAGCGGGTACGCCGCCTGGAGCAGCGCGGCGTGATCCGCGGCTACGCGGCCGTGGTCGACCCCGAGGCCGTCGGCCTGCCCCTGACGGCCTTCATCTCGGTCAAGCCCTTCGACCCCAGCGCCCCCGACGACATCGCGGACCGGCTCGCCGGCGTACCGGAGATCGAGGCCTGCCACAGCGTCGCAGGCGACGAGAACTACATCCTCAAGGTCAGGGTCGCCACCCCGCTCGAACTGGAGGACCTCCTCGGCCGGCTGCGCGCCCTCGCCCACGTCTCCACCCGCACCACCGTCGTCCTGTCCACCCCTTACGAGGCCCGACCGCCCCGCATCTGACGCCGCGGCCGGCGGCCCGCCGACGGGAGCGGGCCGGAACGCAGCGGGGGAGGGGGCCGGAACGCAGGCGGGCGCGGGCGGGAACGCAGGCGGGCGCGGGCCGGGACGGGGCGGGAAACACGGGGGGCGCGGTCGAACCGGCCCCCGCGAACCGGGAGACTGGTGCGCATGACTGACCGCACCGCCCCCGCCGCCGACGACGCCGGAGCAATCGCATCCGCCTCGGCCCCCGACCGGACCGTCCTCCTGCGCGGCGGCGAGGTACACAGCCCCGCGGACCCGTTCGCCACCGCGATGGTCGTCGAACGCGGCCACATCGCCTGGGTCGGCTCCGAGGGCGCCGCCGACGCCTTCGCGCAGGGCGTGGACGAGGTCGTCGACCTCGACGGAGCGCTCGTCACCCCCGCGTTCACCGACGCGCACGTCCACACCACCTCCGCCGGCCTCGCCCTGACCGGGCTGGACCTCTCCGGCGCCGCCTCGCTCACCGAGGCCCTCCAGCTGGTCCGCGCCTATGCCGCCCGCCGTCCCGGCGACCGCGTCCTGTTGGGCCACGGCTGGGACGCCGCCCGCTGGCCCGAGCGCCGCGCCCCCCGTCGCGCCGAGCTCGACGAGGCCGCCGGCGGCCGCCCGCTCTACCTCAGCCGCATCGACGTCCACTCCGCCGTGGTCACCACCGCCCTGCTGGACCTCGTGCCCGCCGTCACCGTCCGCGGCGACGAGCCGCTGACCCGCGACGACCACCACGCCGTCCGCAAGGCCGCCCTCGCCGCCGTCACCCCCGTGCAGCGCGCCGAGGCCCAGCGGGCCGCCCTCGACCACGCCGCCTCCCTCGGCATCGGCTCCGTCCACGAGTGCGGAGGCCCCGACATCTCCTCCGCCGAGGACTTCGCCGACCTGCTGAACCTCGCCCGGGAGCGGCCCGGCCCGCGGGTCTTCGGCTACTGGGCGGACCGCGACCTGGAGCAGGCCAAGGCCCTCGGTGCCATCGGCGCCGCCGGCGACCTCTTCGCGGACGGTGCCCTCGGCTCCCACACGGCCTGCCTGCACGCCCCGTACGCCGACGCCGCGCACTCCACCGGCACCGGCTACCTCGACGCGGCCGAGATCGCCGAGCACGTCACCGCGTGCACGGAGGCGGGCCTCCAGGCCGGGTTCCACGCCATCGGCGACGCCGCCCTCACCGCCGTCGTCGAGGGCTTCCGCACGGCGGCCGACCGGCTCGGCCTCGCCCGCGTCCGCGCCGCCCGGCACCGCATCGAGCACGCCGAGATGATGACCCCGCAGACCATCGCCGCGTTCGCGGAGCTGGGCCTGACCGCCTCCGTGCAGCCCGCGTTCGACGCCGCCTGGGGCGGCGAGGACGGCATGTACGCGGACCGGCTCGGCGCCGAGCGGGCCCGTACGCTCAACCCGTTCGCCGCCCTGCTCAAGGCCGGGGTGCCGCTGGCCTTCGGCTCCGACGCCCCCGTCACCCCCTTCGACCCCTGGGGCACCGTCCGGGCCGCCGCCTTCCACCGCACCCCCGAGCACCGCATCTCCGTCCGGGCCGCCTTCACCGCCCACACCCGTGGCGGCTGGCGGGCGCTCGGCCGCGACGGTGCGGGCGTGCTGGTGCCCGGCGCCCCCGCCGACTACGTCCTCTGGGAGACCGACGAACTGATCGTCCAGGCCCCCGACGACCGGGTCGCCCGCTGGTCCACCGACCCCCGCTCGGGCACCCCCGGACTGCCCGACCTGACCCCCGGCCGGGACCTCCCGGCGTGCCTCGCGACCGTGGTCGGCGGCCGGGAGGTGTTCGTACGGCCACAGGGGTGATCCGCCGGGGCCCGGGTTCGGCGCCCGCCGCCCCGCCCGGATAGGTTCGGCCGGGTCCACCACCGGACGTCCGTACCGGGCGGATCCGTCCGCCCCACGCGCCCGTGCCTCGGGGGCGGCGGAAGGTTTCGCCGGGCGGCAGGTGGCCCGTGCCGGGGACCCGTGGTCCAGTAGACAACGGTCACGTCCGCCCGCATCCGGCGGGAGCCGTACCGGCCCGAAGGACCGCGGGCCCCGACCACTGTTCTAAAGTCATTCCCTGTGACAGGACGTACGAGAACACGAAGGCGGACCCAGTGAGCGACGGCGGACAGCGAGCCCACGGACCGCTCGGCACGACCTTGGTGATCATCCCGACCTACAACGAGGCGGAGAACATCGGGCCGATCGTCGCCCGCGTGCGCTCGGCCGTGCCCGAGGCGCACGTCCTCGTCGCGGACGACAACAGCCCCGACGGCACCGGCAAGCTCGCCGACGAGCTGGCGGCCGCCGACGACCACGTGCACGTCCTGCACCGCAAGGGCAAGGAGGGGCTGGGCGCCGCCTACCTCGCCGGCTTCACCTGGGGCCTGGAGCGCGACTTCGGCGTGCTCGTCGAGATGGACGCGGACGGCTCCCACCAGCCGGAGGAGCTGCCGCGCCTGCTCACCGCGCTGGCCGGCGCGGACCTGGTGCTCGGCTCGCGCTGGGTGCCGGGCGGCCGGGTGGTGAACTGGCCCAAGAGCCGCGAGTTCCTCTCGCGCGGCGGCTCGACCTACTCCCGGCTGATGCTCGACGTCCCGATCCGCGACGTCACCGGCGGCTACCGCGCCTTCCGTCGCGAGACCCTGGAGGGGCTGGGCCTGGAGCAGGTCGCCTCCGCCGGGTACTGCTTCCAGGTGGACCTGGCCCGCCGGGCCGTGCGCGCGGGCTTCCGGGTCGTGGAGGTGCCGATCACCTTCGTCGAGCGGGAGTTCGGCGACAGCAAGATGAGCCGGGACATCGTGGTCGAGGCCCTGTGGCGGGTCACCCAGTGGGGCCTGCAGTCGCACGCGGCCAAGCTGGCCGGCCTGGACAAGCACCGCTCCCGGGGCAAGGGCGGGGCCTGACGCTCCCGCCCGCCTGGGTCGGCACGGGCGGGCCGGCCGCCGGGCAAACCCCTAGGGGATGCCCGGTACCTCCGGCTGAGCCCGCTTTTATCCGGGCCCGGGCACACTGGATGACATGACGACCGGCGCACCCACTTCGACGGCCCACCGGCGGCGCTCGCCTGCCCGCACGTTCCTGCCCCTGGCGGTCGCCGCCTGGGTGATCCTGGAGATCTGGCTGCTCAGCCTGGTCGCCGACGCGGCGGGCGGCCTCACCGTCGCCGCACTGATCATCGGCGGAATCGTGCTCGGCGCCGTGGTCATCAAGCGGGCCGGCCGCCGCGCCTTCAAGAACCTCACCGACACGATCCAGCAGGCCCAGCAGGGGCAGCCGCCCGCCGCGCGTCAGCCGGGCACGGGCAACGCCCTCACCATGCTGGCCGGCCTGCTCCTGATCCTGCCGGGCCTGCTCTCCGACGTGGCGGGCCTGCTGTGCCTGATCCCGCCGGTCCGGGCCTGGATGGGCCGCCGCGCCGGCAGCCTCCTGGAGCGCAGGATGTCCGCGGCCCGGGCAGGGAGCTTCGCCGGCGCCTTCCAGCAGGCCCGCATCCACCAGCCCGACGGGAAGGTCGTCCAGGGCGAGGTCATCCGCGAGGACCGGCCGGAGCCGCAGGACCGCCCGGGCTCCGACGCCGGGTACCGGCCGCCGCTGGCGCCCTGATCCGCGTACGAGGCCGAGTCCGGCCGTAGGAGGGCGGGTCCGGCCGTACGAGGACGAGTCCGGCGGTACGCGAGCGAGTCCCCGCACGGGACGAGTCCGAGCCGCACGGGACAAGCCGAGGGCCCCCGCCACGGAATGTGGCGGGGGCCCTCGGCTTGTTCTCCTCGTCCGACCCTCGGGTGGACGTGTCGTCCGACCGTCAGGCGGACTTGCGGCTGTCCCGCGGGTGCACGGCAATGTTCATGGCACCGGAGCGCAGGACCGCCAGCCTCTCGGCCAGCACCTCCTCGAGCTCCTCGCGGGTACGCCGCTCCATGAGCATGTCCCAGTGCGTTCGCGCGGGCTTGCCCTTCTTCTCCTCGGGCCCGTCCCCGTCGACCAGGAGTGCCATGGCGCCGCACGCCTTGCACTCCCACTCCGGCGGAATCTCTGCCTCAACCGAGAACGGCATCTCGAATCGATGTCCGTTCTGGCATGCGTACTCCACCGCCTGGCGCGGGGCCAGATCGATACCGCGGTCCGTCTCGTAGCTGGTAACCACGAGCCGCGTACCGCGGAGAGCTCGCTCACTCATGAATCGTGCCTCCCGGGCTTGTCGCCCACAGGACAGGTGTCGCTGTCGTCGTCATCCGGTCAACGTCCGGTCGGCGGTATAGATTCCCGCTCCGGGTGATGCGTCGCCCGTCGTGCCGCCCCTTGTTGTACCCACCACTGCCCGTTTTGTCACATCTGGCAGCAGATGTCACCCAACGTCTTCACTTCTTCAGCACGCAGTAACGGTCCGCCTGGCAGGCCAAAGGCGTACACTACCGGCCCTTTGCTTCGACGTCGAAATCCGTTCGGAAATCGCATGGAAATCCGGCCTCCGACCGCCCGCCGGACGGGCCCCGGCCGTGTCCTGATCACGGCCGGGCCCGCCGTCAGATCCGCTCCGGAACAGGATTGCCCGCCGCCTCCACCGCGCGCCGCACCGGCACCCGCGCCAGCAGCACGAAACCCAGTGCGAAGAAGACCACCAGCGAGATGATCGCGTCCCGGTAGCTGCCCGTGACCTGGTACGTCAGGCCGAACACCAGCGGTCCGACCCAGCTCAGGCCGCGGTCGCTCATCTCGTACGCGGAGAAGTACTCGGCCTCCTTGCCCGCCGGGACCAGGTGCGAGAACAGCGACCGCGACAGCGCCTGGCTGCCGCCCAGGACCAGCCCGATCATCGCGGCGAGTGCGAAGAACCACATCGGGGTCCGCGCCGGCAGGAAGTAACCGGCCCCCAGGGTCAGCGCCCACGCGGCGAGCGAACCCAGGATCGTGCGCTTGGCCCCGTACCGGCCCGCGAGCCGGCCCATCGCCAGGGCCCCCACCACCGCCAGGACCTGCACCAGCAGCACCGCGGAGATCAGCGTGGACTGTTCGAGCTCCAGCTCCTCCGCGCCGTAGACCGAGGCCTGCGAGATCACCGTCTGCACGCCGTCGTTGTAGATCAGGTACGCCAGCAGGAAGGACAGGGTCAGCGGGTAGCGCCGCATGTCCTTCAGCGTGGCGACGAGCTGCTTCCAGCCGCTGACGGCCGGCGCCGCACCCGGTTCGGGCACGACCGCCCGGTCCCGGAGCCGGCGCAGCGGGATCAGCGCGAACGCGCCCCACCACAGGCCCGCCGAGGCGAGGCAGATCCGCACCGCCATGCCCTCGGACATCCCGAAGGTGTCGTGGCCCAGGTAGAGCGCGAGGTTCACGACCAGCATCAACGAGCCCGCGGTGTAGCCGAAGGCCCAGCCCCGCGAGGAGACGGTGTCGCGCTCGTCCGGAGTGGAGATCTGCGGCAGGTACGCGTTGTAGAGCACCATCGACACCGACAGCGCGGCGTTCGCGACGACCAGGAGCAGCCCGCCCAGCAGGTAGCGGTCGCCCTGGAGGAAGAACATGCCCGTCGTGGCCGCCGCGCCCACGTACGCGGCCACCGCCAGCAGCGGCTTCTTCCGGCCGGTCCGGTCCGCGAGCGCCCCCACCAGCGGCATGAGCAGCACGGCCAGGACCACCGACGCCGACACCGCGTACGCGAAGTACGAACCGGCCCGCACCGGGATCCCCAGCGGGTGCACGAACCCCTCGGGGTCCGCGGCCGCCTTCGCCACGGACGTCAGGTACGGCCCCAGGAACAGCGTCAGCACGCTCGCCGAATACACCGACACGGCGAAGTCGTAGAAGTACCACCCCTGCTGTTCGCGTTTGCGCGAGGCCGCCGCCGCAGCGGCCGGTCTGCCGTCCTCGGAGCCGGTCCCCGCCTCGTCCGTCGTCTGCGCACTCATGCGTGCCCCCTTGCGGTTCCGGTGTCGCGCGGTATTCCGGATACCGCGCGGCGGCCCCGCAGCCCTCTCAGGCCCAGGCCCCGCGCCGCTCCAGCACCGTGCGCAAGATGTCGATCCGGTCGGTCATGATGCCATCGACTCCCAGGTCGAGGAGAGCCTCCATACGTTCCGGTTCGTTCACGGTCCACACGTGGACCTGCAGCCCCCGCTCGTGCGCGGCGCGCACGAACCGGCGGTCGACCACCCGGATCCCGCCCTGCTTCTCGGGCACCTGCGCCGCCACCGCGCCCGCCCGCAGCGCAGCCGGGATCGCGAACGAGCGCAGCCGCAGCCCGAGGACCCCGCGCACGCCGTACGAGGTCGCCAGCCGCGGCCCGGCGACCTTGTGGGCCCGCGCCACCCGGCTCTCCGAGAACGAGCCCACGCACACCCGGTCCCACACCTGCGCCCGGGCGATCAGGTTGACCAGCGGGTGCAGCGCCGACTCCGCCTTGATGTCGACGTTCCACCGGGCGTCCGGGAACTCCTCCAGCAGTTCCTCGAACAGCGCGAGCGGCTCACTGCCCCCCACCCGGACCTGCCGCAGTGCCTTCCACTGCTGCTCGCGGATCCGGCCCCGGCCGTCGGTCACCCGGTCCAGCGTCGCGTCGTGGAAGGCGACCAGCTTGCCGTCGGCCGTGGCGTGCACGTCGGTCTCGAAGTACCGGTACCCGGCCTCGGCGGCCTGCCGGAAGGCGGCGGCGGTGTTCTCCAGCCCGTCCGCGGCCCCGCCCCGGTGGGCGAAGGCGATCGGCGCGGGGTGGTCCAGGTACGGATGGCGAAGGCTTGCGTGCGTCACCGCCGCAGTATGCCCCCTCCTCACGGCTCTCCGGCAGCCTCCTCGTGGAGCCCCGGTGAACGCCGGGGGCGGCGTCCGGGAGCGGCGCGCCCCAGTGCCCGACCCGCGGGCGCGCGGGCGCGTGCCGCACCGCACCGGCACCCCGCCCTGGCCCGAGCGGTGCGGCCGTGGCACTCTGGGCCTTCGAAGGCAATCCAATCCGGGGCCCGGTCGGCACCCGGAGGGGCCAATCCGAGGAAGGTGGACCGGACGCGATGGCGGAGTGGACCTCGGCAGTGGGGGCCGCGCAGCTCGCGCGGCTCATCACCTCCCAAAACCAGCGGCCCGGCGTCCCCGGCGCGCGCAAGCCGCCCGCTTACCGCTCCCTGGCCGACGGGATCCGGCTGCTCGTCCTCGAAGGACGCGTTCCGGTCGCGGCCCGGCTGCCCGCCGAGCGCGAGCTCGCCGTCGCCCTGTCCGTCTCCCGCACCACCGTCGCCGCCGCCTACGAGGCCCTGCGCGGCGAGGGCTTCCTCGAGTCCCGCCGCGGCGCCGGCAGCTGGACCGCCGTACCGGCCGGCAACCCGCTGCCCGCCCGCGGTCTGGAACCGCTGCCGCCCGAGTCCCTCGGCTCGATGATCGACCTCGGCTGCGCCGCGCTCCCGGCCCCCGAGCCCTGGCTCACCAAGGCCGTACAGGGCGCCCTGGAGGAACTGCCCCCGTACGCGCACACCCATGGCGACTACCCCGCCGGACTGCCCGCCCTGCGGCGGATGCTCGCCGACCGGTACACCGAGCGCGGCATCCCCACCATGCCCGAACAGATCATGGTGACCACCGGGGC
Organism: Streptomyces sp. NPDC029014; assembly: GCF_055564695.1. Taxonomy (NCBI): domain Bacteria; kingdom Bacillati; phylum Actinomycetota; class Actinomycetes; order Kitasatosporales; family Streptomycetaceae; genus Streptomyces; species Streptomyces sp. NPDC029014. The sequence continues at coordinate 33,777 of NZ_JBVHVT010000067.1, read as the reverse complement.
CATGGGCGCCATGGACGCCATCTGCAGCCTCTTCGCCGGCCGCGGCGAGCGGGTCGCCGTCGAGTCCCCCTCCTACGCCAACATCCTCCAGCTGATGCGCGCCGCCGGCCTCCGGCTCGTACCGGTCGCCATGGCCGACGGGCTGGCCGGCTGGGACCTGTCCGTCTGGCGGCAGGTGCTGCGCGACGCCGCCCCCCGCCTCGCCTACGTCGTCGCCGACTTCCACAACCCGACCGGCGCCCTCGCCTCCGCGGACCAGCGCCGCGCCATGGTCGAGGCCGCGCGCTCCGCCGGCACCGTCCTGGTCGTCGACGAGACCATGGCCGACCTCCGGCTCGACCCCGACCTGGACATGCCCCGCCCCGTCTGCTCCTTCGACCCGGCCGGCTCCACCGTCATCACCGTCGGTTCCGCCAGCAAGGCCTTCTGGGCCGGCCTGCGGATCGGCTGGGTCCGTGCCGCCCCCGACGTGATCCGCAGCCTCGTCGCGGCCCGCGCCTACGCCGACCTCGGCACCCCGGTGCTGGAACAGCTGGCCCTGAACTGGCTGATGCGGACCGGCGGCTGGCAGGAGGCCGTGAAGCTGCGCCGGGAACAGGCCCGGGAGAACAGGGACGCGCTGGTCGCCGCGGTGCGCCGGGAGCTGCCCGACTGGGAGTTCGAGGTCCCGCAGGGCGGGCTGACCCTGTGGGCCCGGGCCGGCGGCCTCTCCGGCTCGCGGCTGGCCGAGGTGGGGGAGCGGGTCGGCGTACGGGTCCCCTCGGGCCCGCGGTTCGGCGTGGACGGGGCCTTCGAGGGCTACGTCCGGCTGCCCTTCACCGTCGGCGGGCCGGTGGCCGACGAGGCCGCGGTCCGACTCGCGGCGGCCGCCCGGCTGGTCGGCACGGGCGCGGGGGGCAGCGGCGCGGAGCCCCCACGCACCTTCGTGGCGTAGCGCCTCAGGGCGCCTCCGCCGGGACCTCCGGATTCCGGTCCGCGGTGCCGGTCTGCGGCCCCTGACCCTGCGCCGGGGGCTGGACGTGCAGCGACTTGGCCGCGGGGGCCCGGCCGCCGGGCCCGCCGGCCGGGCCCCTGCCGCCCTGGCCACCGCCGCCCGGGCCCGGCTGTACGCGGGCCGGCAGCAGCTCCAGCACCGCCTGCCGGTGCGCCGGCTCCGCGTCCTCGTCGTACGGGTCCGGCGCCGCGGGCACCTGGAGGCGGTGCACCGGCCCGGAGCCGATCCGGGCGTACCCGCGGCCCGGCGGCACGTGCGTGGTCGGCGTGGTGTGCGGCGGCAGCCCCAGCACGTCGCCGATCTGCCGGGCCGAGGCGGGTCCGAGCACGACACGGGCCCGCGTGTGCTGCCAGACCGCGTCGCCCAGGAGCTCCAGCTCGTCGAACTGCTCGGCCACCACCACCGTGACGTGCGCGGCGCGGCCGTGCCGCAGGGGCACCTGCAGCCGACCGAACGGGTCGGGAGCCCCCTCGGCCGCCGCGACGTGGGCGAGCACGCCGGGCCGGTCCAGCAGGATCCACAGCGGCCGCCGGGCGTCCTCGGGGACGGGACGTCCGGCCTCGCGGGCCCGGAGCGTGGCGACGAGGCGGCGCTCGGTCTCGTGCGCCGCCCAGTCCAGGGCGGCCAGCGCCCCGGCCGGCCCGCACTCCACGGCCGGTACGCCGCTGCGGCCCGACAGGCAGGAGAACTCGCCGCTGCCGCCGCCCTCGACGACCAGGACCTCGCCGCCGTGCCGCAGCGCCTGCAGGGCGATCGAGCGCAGCAGGGTGGACGTACCGCTGCCCGGGTGGCCGACGGCCAGCAGGTGCGGTTCGGCGGACCGCGGCCCGGTGCGCCAGATCACCGGCGGCGCGTCGCGCTGCCCGCCGTCCTCCGCCACGGGCAGGGTGCGCTGCACGCCGTCCGCGTCGGTGAAGCCCAGCACGGTCTCGGTGGGCGAGGTGACGAACGGCTGGACGGCGGTGTCCGTCGGCAGGGGGTCCAGGACCCGCAGGTCCAGCCGGTTGCCCTCCTCGTCCCAGTCGAAGAGGTACTCGCGGCCGCGCCCGGACTTTGCGTGCAGCAGTGCCTCGATCCGGGCCCGGGAAGCGGGCTCGCCGTCCGTGAAGTACGCCGGGTAGCGGATCCGGAGCCGGGTGATCCGACCCGCTCCGTCGAAGGCGTGGTCGCTGAAGGCCCGCTGCCACTCCCCGCCGTGCGCGAAGAGCGGGCTGGGGTCCTCCGGGACGGCGAAGTAGGGCACGAGCGCCTCGTACAGGGAGGCGAGCCGTTCGAGCTCCGCCTCGCTCGGCCCCGTCTTGACGGGGGTGCGCTCGCGGCCCTGCCAGGCCGCGGCCGCCATGAGGGCGGCCATGGCGAGGAGGGGACCGTAGGGGGCGAGCGCGAGGACGAGGACGACGGCGGCCCCCAGGAACAGGGCGGGACCGCGCCTGTCCTTGGGGGTGGCGGCCCACCGGCGTCGGGCGGCCGCGGCCAGGAGGCGCAGGCCGCGCGCGATGACCAGCAGCGGATGGAGGACGTCCGTGGCACCGTCGGCGGCCGTTCGGGCGAGCTCGCGTCCCCGGGCGGGCGACAGGATGCCGCTGGCGCGGAGGCGGGGGAGTGGGCGCCGGGCCACGGGCGTCTCCTGGAGGTGCGGTGCGGTGGGGGCGGGGGGCTAGAGCTTGATCCCGCCGAGCAGGCTCGCGAGGCTCGCCGTACTCGCCGTGATGCTCGGGGCGATGGCGGAACCTGCGAGGAAGAAGCCGAACAGTGCGCAGACGAAGGCGTGGCTGAGCTTCATCCCGTCCTTCTTGAAGAAGAGGAAGGCGATGATGCCGAGCAGGACGACGCCTGAGATGGAGAGGATCATGAGGTTTTCTCCTGGTGGGTGGGGACAGTCACCATCAGTTGTGCCAAGCTCACAGGAAGTATCAATGCGATAAAAGGTGCGTACGGGTGAATTTCCGGTTCTTTCACTTGACCGGCTCAGCCCGGGCGGCCGGCCGGACCGCCGCCGGGCCCCACTGTCGGCCCGAGGGCGCCCGCGCCGTGGACGCGGACCCCGTCGGTGCAGGTCGGGGCGCTACCCTGGCGATTCACCCGAATGGACGCGCACGAGTGGAAGGCGGAACGCGACCGATGAGCGAGCACCAGCCCACCGACAGGGGATCCGAGGACGCCCCCGACGCGGACGTCATCGAGCTGGCCACCAAGGTCTTCGACCTCGCACGCCAGGGCGAGACCGCCGTGCTCGCCGCCTACGTCGACGCCGGCGTCCCGGCCAACCTCACCAACGACCGCGGCGACACCCTCGTCATGCTGGCCGCCTACCACGGCCACGCCGAGACCGTCACGGCCCTGCTCCAGCGCGGGGCCGAGGCCGACCGCGCCAACGACCGGGGCCAGACCCCGCTCGCCGGAGCGGTCTTCAAGGGCGAGGAGGCCGTCATCCGCGCCCTCCTCGCCGCCGGCGCCGACCCGCACGCCGGGACCCCCTCGGCCGTGGACACCGCCCGCATGTTCGCCAAGGCGGACCTTCTCGAGCTCTTCGGAGTCAAGTAGTCCGCTTCGGGGCGTGACCTGGCATGGTGTGACCCGGCGCCGAGCTCACGGCTTGGTCACGGCGGCCGTAAATGTGGTCGCGGCGCACAAACCGGCTGGGTCATCATGGCGTCGGATTCGATTCGCGAACACGACGGACGGGCAGGAGGGGGCAGGACACGACGGACCGTGTCCCGGCCACCTCCTGCGTACCCCCCCGGCCGGCCCTGGTCGCGAAGCACCGACGAGAGTGAGAAGGCAATGGTCTACATCGAGCGGAACAAGACGACGGCGGACGTCCTCACATGCTGTTACGCGGCCCTGTGAACCCTGTTTCCCGGTTGCGTCCCCAGCTTGATTTGAGGCCATTCCCATGTTCGAACCAGTCATAGCGCCAAGCGGCACCCTGCTCGGGCTCCTCCAGCGGGGCCGCGGCGACGGCACCCTCCACGCACTCGCGGCCCCCCGGGCCGAGGCCCTCCAGGCCCTCAACCAGTGCGTGCTCCGTGACCCGCGCCAGGACTGGCAGGTGGAGAACCGCTCCCTGTACTACGCCCGCCTGTACCTGGACCTCGACGGTCCCCTGGGTGAGATCGAGACCCACCTCTTCAGCGCCGACGACCTCGTCGACGACAGCGACCACCGGACCGGCCTCGCCCTGTCCGTCCTGGGCCACCTGGCCTCGTACGGGCGCGACGACGCACTCATCCTGCTGCGCCGGTACGCCGCCTCCGGCGCCAACTGGGCCTGGGCCCTCGACGAGCTCGCCCTGCGCGACGACGACGAGGGACTGCTGTCCCTGGCCGAGCCCGTGCTCGGCCGCTTCCCCGCCACGGCGGAGGGCGAGGCGCGGCTGGCCGCCGCCGTCCGCGACGCCTACGAGCCCCGCCCCTGGTGCCTGTGGGAGGAGACCGCCCGGTACGGCGCCCGCCTCGGCGCGGCACGCCGCCAGGGCTCCTTCGACCGCTGGCAGCGCCAACTCACCCCCAACGGCCCCCGGCCCGGCTGGGGCGTCCAGGCCGTCTTCGACTGGGCCGCCGAGGGCCTGCGCCGCGGCACCCCCTTGCACGTGCCCGCCGCACGCTGTCTCGCCGCCGTGGCCTCCCCCGAGGACCGCGGCACCATCCTCGCCGCGGCCGCCGGCGCCGCCGGCGACGCCGCCCGGGCCACCGCCCTGCACCACCTGGTCCTCGCCGAACCGGAGAACCCGGTCGTCCTGGACCTCATCGAGGCCGCCGCCGACGAACCCGCCGTCGCCGCCTACGAACGCATGACCGGCCCCACCGCCCTCGACCGGGCCCGCAGCTGGGTCCAGCGGCCCGACGCCCTCGGCGAGGCCGCCGCCGCCCTCCTCGCCACCCACGGCGAAGCCGGGGACGCACACCTGGTCCTCGGCGCCCTCCGCTCCACCGTCCGCGGCTCCGGCCCCGACTCCGCCCGCCTGTACGCCCTCGTCGACGGCGCCGGCCGGCTCGCCATCGGCTGCGCGGCGCCCGTCCTGCGGCACGTCTACCGCGAGACGGCCTCCTCCCACCTGCGCGGCCGCGCCGCCCGGGCCCTCGCGGGCACCGACCCCACGTTCGCGTCGGGCTTCGCGGTGGAGTGCCTGTGGGACTGCGAGGAGACCACCCGCGAGGTGGCCGCCCGCCACGCCGAGACCGCCGACGTCCGCGTCGCCCCGAGGCTGCGCCGCCTGGCGTCGGATCCGGCGGAGGAGGAGGACGTCCAGTCCGCCGTCCGCAGCCGGATCGCCCCCGAGTCGGCCGTCTAGGACCCGACCGCACGCAGACGACGCCGTGGGCCCGGCCCCCTCCGGGGTCGGGCCCACACGCACGCTCCCCGCCCGTTACTCCGGCGCCGGCGCGCCGGTCGGGGACACGGGGTGCCGTTCCGGGGAGGCGTCGATCTCGCACGGTGTCAGCTTCGACGTCTCCTTCACGCCGACCCGGAGCTGCTCCACCGGTCCCGGTATCCGGCTGTGCTGCGGCAGGCCGATCGTGATGCTCCCGCTGCCGTCCCTCGTCGGCGCGGGCGAGATCCCGGGTCCGGGTGGGGCCGGGTCCGCCGAGAGGACGGGCGGGGCAGCGCGCCCGCGGCGGAGCCCGTCGCAGGGGAAGAAACCGACGGCGCGGGCGCCGAGGGCAGCGGGGCGGGCAGCGAGCCGTCCCGCCCGGAACCGGGCGGGACCACCACCAGCCCGGCCGCCACGGCCGTCGCCACACCGATCGCGAGCGGTACGCCGTACCGCCGGACCAACGAACGGTCCGGGCTCGGTCCGGGCGTCTCCATCCTTGCCAGCAGCGCCGCCTTGCGCTTCTCCTCGAACGGGTGACGCCGAGGGCCTGCGCGGCCTCGGCCGCGGTCAGTTCGTCGACGACCACCAGGTCCAGGGCCGCGCGCAGCGGTTCGGACAGCGCCGCGTGGCTCTCGGCCAGGGCCCGGAAGGCCCGTTCGGCGTCGATCCGCTCCTCCAGCGCGGTCACGTCCTCCGCATCGAGCAGCCGGCGCCCGCTGAGCCGCGCCAGCGCGCCGCTCTCGCGGGCCCGGCCAGCACCTTGCGGGCTATGCCGAACAGCCAGGCCGCCGGTGCGGCCCGGCCGGGCCGGTAGGCGGCGGCCGAGCCCACGGCGGCGAGGAACACGTCCGCCGTCAGGTCCGCCGCGAGGTGCGGGTCGGCGACCCGGCGGGTCACGAACCGGAGCACGTCGTCGACGTGCTCCTCGTAGAACGCGCCGAACCCCTCGTGCGGGGTGAGCTCCGGTGGCCCGGCCTCCCTTCGTGGGCTGCCCACCCGGCACCCTCCTCTTCCGCGGCGCCCCTCGGGCCCCCTCTCACCCCTTTCCTGGCCGAAGCCGTCCGGAACGTTTCACCGACCGCCGCCCGCGCCCCGCCGGCCCGGCAGGAAGCGCACCGCGACACCCGGCCGGGCCTGCGCCGCGGCGTCCAGGGCCGGGCCCGGCGGGACCACGCCCACCACCGGGTAGCCGCCGGTCACCGGATGGTCCGCCAGGAACACCACCGGGAGCCCGTCCGGCGGCACCTGTACGGCCCCCAGCACCATGCCCTCGCTCGGCAGCTCCCCACCGCGGGAGCGGACCAGCGGGGTGCCCGCCTCGGTGCGCAGGCCGATCCGGTTCGACCGCGCCGACACCCGGAACACCGAACGCCACAGCGCGGTGAGCGAAGCAGGCTCGAACCAGTCCGCCCGCGGGCCCGGCCCGAGCGGGAGCACCAGTTCTGCCGGAGCCCCCGCCACCGGCAGTACGTCCGCCCCGCCCAGCGGATCCGGCCCGGCCGGCCCCACCGGCAGGACGCTCCCGGCCTCCGGCACGGCCGGCCCCAGCCCCGACAGCAGGTCCGTCGAGCGACTGCCCAGCACCGGCGGCACGGCGAAGCCTCCCCGCACCGCCAGGTAGCTGCGCACCCCCGACTCCGCCCGGCCCACCTCCAGCTCCGCACCCGCCGGGACCCGGACCGGCGCCCCCCAGGCCACCGGGCGACCCGCCACCCGTACCGCGCAGGGCGCGCCGGTGACCGCCACCGTGACCGCGCCCGCGGAGCCGGCCCGCAGCCCCACCCCGTCCAGGGTGGTCTCCAGGACCGCCGCGTCCGGCGGATTGCCCACCAGCCGGTTGGCCAGCGCGTACGCGGCCGCGTCCAGCGCACCCGACCGCGGCACCCCCAGGTGCGCGTACCCGGGCCGGCCCGCGTCCTGGAGCGTGGTCAGCGCCCCCGGCCGGACCACCTCCAGCGCCCTCGCCCTCGCCCTCGCCCCCGGCTCCGGCTCCGCCCCGCTCACCCGGCCACCTCCTCGAACCGCACCCGCACCCCCGGCGCGAACAGGGCCGCGGGCTCCCGCGCCGGATCCCACACCACCGCGTCCGTGGTCCCGATCAGCTGCCAGCCGCCGGGGGAGGAGCGCGGGTACACCCCGGCGTACTCGCCCGCCAGCGCCAGCGAACCCGCGGGGACCGCGGTGCGCGGCGTGTCCCGCCGGGGCAGGTGGAAGCGCTCAGGCAGCCCGGTCAGGTACCCGAAGCCGGGCGCGAACCCGCAGAACGCCACCCGGAACACCACCGACCCGACGACCTGCGCCACCTCCCGCTCCCGCATCCGCCACCGCCCGGCCACCTCCGCCAGGTCCGGCCCGTCGTACCGGACCGGGACGGTGACCAGCGGCCCCTCCGCCTCCGCGAGCGGCGGCACCTCCCAGTGCACGATCCGCTCCGCCAGCGCCCGCGGTTCCCGCACCCCGTCCAGCAGTACCGTCCGCGCGGCCGGCACGACGTCCCGTACGGGCCCCAGCGCGCCCGCGGCGCGCCGGCGCAGCACCTCGGCGTGGAGCGCGGCCACCTCCGCCGCCGAGTCCAGCTCGACCAGCACCGCCCCGCCGCCCACCACCAGGGCCCTCACGCGAAGGCCTCCACCCGTACGCCCGCCGCGTCCAGGGCCTGCCGCACGCGCCGCGCGAGGCCGGCCGCGCCCGGGGTGTCCCCGTGCAGGCACAGCGAGCGCGCCGGCACCGCGATCCGCGACCCGTCGGCGGCCTCGACCGCGCCGTCGGCGGCCATGGCCACCGCCCGCGCGACCACCGCGTCCGGGTCGTGCAGCACCGCCCCCGGCTCCCCGCGCGGCACCAGCGTCCCGGCCGGCGTGTACGCCCGGTCCGCGAACGCCTCCGGGACGGGCGTCAGCCCGGCCGTCTCCGCCGCTTCCAGCAGCAGCGACCCGGGCAGGCCCAGCACCGGCAGATCGCGGTCCGGTCCGGCCGCCGTGCGGACACCGGCGACGACCGCGGCCGCCTGCCCCGCGTCGTGCACGGTGCGGTTGTACAGCGCACCGTGCGGTTTCACGTACGACACCCGGGAGCCGGCCGCCCGCGCGAACACCTCCAGCGCCCCGATCTGGTAGGCGACCTCGTCCGCCAGCTCGTCCGCCGGCACGTCCATCGCGCGCCGCCCGAAGCCCGCCAGATCGCGGTACGACACCTGCGCGCCGATCCGCACCCCCCGCTGCGCGGCGAGCTCGCACACCCGCCGCATGATGGACGGGTCCCCGGCATGGAAGCCGCAGGCGACGTTCGCACTGGTCACGACAGACAGCAGGGCCTCGTCGTCCGTGAGCGTCCAGCGCCCGAAACCCTCACCCAGGTCGGCATTGAGATCGATCAGAGGTGTGATCATGGAAGCCATGGCGTGAGCCTAGTGCCGTGACCGCCCGGTCCGGCGGCCCCTCCGCGCGCCGGACCGATCGGGCCGAACCGTGCCGTTTGGGCTGTTGTCCCTGTCAGCGCCTAATCTTTGTCCGTGACTCTCCCTGCCCCGGCGAAGACCCTTCCGTCCCCGGCGCCGGGCCCGGCCGCCGACGAGGGCCTGGCCCGGCGGCTGCGCGCGCTCGCCTGCACCGCCCCCCTCCACGACCTCGACGTGCGCAAGGCCAACCTCGCCGGCGAGTACGGGATCTACGCGATGGCCGAAGTAGCCCTCGCCGCGATCGACCTGGTCACCCTCCACATGGACTTCGACACCGGGGCCGACCACGACCAGATAGTGGCCCGGCTGCTGCCGCGCATCGCCGCCCAGGCCCCGGACCGGCCGACGGCCGAGCACGAGCGCGTGGCCCGCTGGGTCCTCGAGAACCTGATCAACGTCGGCAGCGTCGACCGCGGCTTCCGTGCGATCTACGGCACCTTCGGCCCCGACGGCGTGTACGTCCGCCGCGACTACGACTTCAAACTCCTCGAAGAGGTCCCCGGCTACGGCGGCGCCGTCTACCTGCGCACCACCGACGAGGCCGTCAACGTCCTCGTCGGCGCCCTCGACACCGACGTCACCAGCGCCCAGATCGCCGCCGAGGTCAAGCTGGAGGTCCTGGTCAGCCGCGGCCGCCTCGCCGACGCCCAGCTCGCCGCCGAGCAGGCCCGCTACCGCACCGTCCAGTACGCCGAGACCCTGCGCCGCACCCTGGAGGCGACCCGGCGCAACGTCCGCGCCGTCGACTGGCTGCAGTCCGTACCCGACATGATCGACGAGGCCCTCGACCACGTCGCCGACCGCTACCGGCACGAGAACGCCATCCTGACGAACATCCGCAAGGTCCGCGACGAGGCGGAGGAGCCGGAGAACAAGCGGCGCGCCGCCGAACTCGTCGACATCGTCAAGGACTGCATCCGCCGCCACACCCAGCTCCAGTCACGGCTGCTCGAAGCCGGCCCGCTGTTCCGCGCCGAACAGGACCGGCAGGCCTTCGCCGCTCCCGCGCCGACCTCCGGGATCGACCTGTACGGGCAGCTGGTGGCCCCCCTGCTGTCGCTCCCCGTGGCCGAGGCGACCCGCGTCACCGACGCCTTCTTCGCCTCCGGCACCGGCCTGCGCACCCCCGTCTCCGTCCGCGTCACCGACCTGGTCGACATCCTGCTGACCCCGCCCGTCGAACGGGAACACCTCGGCGCGGAGATGCCCGAGCCGGACCTCATCGCCACCCCCGACGACAGCCGCTTCAGCGAGGAGCAGCTCGCCGCCGCGAAGGAGCTCCTGACGCTGCCGCACGACGCGCCGCGCCGGCTGTCCGGGCTGCTCGCCGAGGCCCGCCGCACCGACCCGGAGCTGCCGTACCTGGTGGCGCTGCTGGCCGTCCACGCCGCCAGCCCGGCCGTCGGCACGGCGTACCGGCAGGGCGAGGAGCAGCTGCTGTTCGCGGTGGACGACGGCACCGGGCTCGACGATCCCGAATTCGGCGGCGCCGACCTGATCGTCGGCACCGCCCTGCTCGACGCCGCCGCGATGACCGCGGACCGTACGGAGGCCGCATGACCCGCCGCGCCAGCACCCGGTCCCGCGCCGGCATCCGGTCCCGCGCCGGCACCGGGCGCCACCCCGGCGCCCCGTTCCGCGCCGGCCCCCCGTCCGCCGCCGCCCCGCACCCGACCCGGCCGCACGCCGCCCACCCGGCCGCCGCGCGCCCCCGCACCACCACCGCACACCACGAGAGGCAGTACCCGTGAGCGACCACCACGCCGAGCACCCCGCGTGGAGCGAGGCCGACGCCCCGACGGCGCCGTCCGCCCCGGCCGGCTCACCCGTGACCCCCGCCGACGCCGCGGACGCGGCCCGGCTCGTCGCCTTCGGCCTCCAGCCCAAGCTGCTGCCCGCCCGCGACGCCGAGTACGCCGACCTGCTGCGCCGCTACCGCGAGGACCCCGCCTTCGGCCGCCTCGCCGACGCCGTCGCCACCGGCCTCGGGCTCGTCGTCCTGGAAGTGTCCCCGCGCGCCGGCATGGCCGTCGCCGCCGGCGAGGACTCCGTCTTCGCCGTCCGGATGGGCGACTACGCCCGCCGCACCACCGCCGACTCCGGCGACCGCTTCCTGCACGGCCTCGCCCACCTCGCCCTCGCCGCCCTCGCCTTCCCCCGGCCCGAGGACCTCGCCGACGACGGCTACATCGGCCGCGTCACCGTCAACGGCGTCGACGCCTTCGTCCGCCAGGCCTGCCGCCGTCTGGAGGAGCGGGCCGAGGAGACCGGCGAGAACACCGACCCGGCCAGCGACGCCCCCGGCCTGGAGGCCGCCTGGCGCGTCTACGCCCGCCGCAGCGCCACCGGCGCCACCAAGGACGCCCGGCGCCTCGCCGGCTCCACCACCGGCATCGTCGGCAAGGCCGCCGCCTTCCTCACCGACTCCGGCTTCCTCCAGCGCACCGGTGACGACGCCGGCGGCACCTACCGCACCACCCCCCGCTACCAGCTCCAGGTCCGCGACATGGCGGGCAGCGCGGCCATGGCCGAACTCCTCGAACTCGGAGTGGTCCGCGTCGGCGACGGCACCGCCAGCCTCCTCCCGCCGCCCGAGGGCGACGACCTGGAGCTCGCCCCCGACGCGGGCCTGCCCTTCCACGCCTGAGCCCCGCGCTCGCCGGGCCCCGCGCCCCCACCGCACGTCCCGTACCACCCACCAGACACCACGAGAGCCCGCCGCCATGTACGAGCTGTCCCGGATCCGCCTCTACTCCATCGGGCCCGCCGGCGCACGCTACGCCGACACCGTGCTCGACCTGCGCGGAGTCGGCGAGCCGGTGCCCCACCCGGCACCCACCCAGGCGGAGTTCTTCGAGGACGAGCCCACCGGCCCGCCGCGCCGCCCCGCGCCCGCCGGCGTGCTCTTCCTGGAGAACGGCGGCGGCAAGTCCGTCCTGCTCAAGCTGATCTTCTCGGTGATGCTGCCCGGCCACCGCAACACCCTCGGTGGCGCCAGCTCCGGCGTGCTGCGCAAGTTCCTGCTCGCCGACGACTGCGGCCACGTCGCCCTGGAATGGCAGCACACCCAGACCGGCGAATGCGTCGTCGTCGGCAAGGTCAGCGAATGGCGCGGCCGCCAGGTCTCCAACGACCCCCGCAAGTTCGCCGAGGCCTGGTACTCCTTCCGCCCCGGCCCGGGCCTCAGCCTGGACAACCTGCCCGTCGCCGAGGCCACCGCCGTCCGCCCGCCCGTCGAGGGCGCCTCCGGAGCCCAGGGCCGCCGCCGCACGATGAAGGGCTTCCGCGACGCCCTCACCGAGGCCGGCAAGACGTACCCGCACCTCGAGGTGTACTTCGAGGAGATCCACGACCGCTGGAACGAGCACCTCACCGAGCTCGGCCTCGACCCCGAGCTCTTCCGCTACCAGCGCGAGATGAACGCCGACGAGGGCGAGGCCGCGGGCCTCTTCGCGGTCAAGAAGGACTCCGACTTCACCGACCTCCTGCTGCGCGCCGTCACCGACACCCGCGACACCGACGGCCTCGCCGACCTCGTCCACGGCTTCGGCAACAAGCTGGGCCGCCGTGCCGAGCTGATGGCCGAACGGGACTTCACCGCCGGCTCCGTGGACCTCCTCACCAAGATCGTCGAGGCCGCGGAGACCCGCTCCCGGCTCCGCGACGTCCACGCCGGGGCCGAGCGCCGCACCCGCACCCTCGCCCGCCGGCTGTCCGCGCGCGCCGCCCAGGAACGCGGCCGCGCCGCCGACCTCGCCCAGCGCGTCACCGGCGCCGCCCACGGAGTCACCGCCGCCGAGGCCGCCCGCGACCGCAGCGCCGCCATCGCCGCCGAACTCGCCTACCGGCACGCCTCGCTGGCCCTCACCGTCGCCGACAGGGCCGCCGCCGCCCAGCGCCGCGAACTCCTCGAGGCCCGCACCCTGCACGCCGCCTGGCAGGCCGCCGAGACCGTGCTGCGCCACCGCGCCGCCGCCGACCGCTCCGCCCGCGTCGCCGCCGCCATCCTGGAGGCCGAGCGGGACGCCGCCCCGGCCCTCGCCGCCCGCGCCTCGGCCGCCGCCGCCCTCGTACGGGCCCTGCACACCGCCGCCGAACAGGGCGAGGAGCTCGCCAACGAGGAGGAGGAGCGCTCCGCCACCCTCCAGGCCGCCGGTGAGGCCGCCCACCGCGACGCCACCGCCGCCGCCACCGCCGCCCAGCGCGCCCGCAGCGAGGCCGAGCACCTGCGGGCCCGGCTCGCCGAGGTCCAGCAGGAGACCGCCGAGGCCGTCCGCGCCGGCTGGCTCGACGACTCCGCCCCCGACGCCGACCCGGCCCGCGCCGCCCTCGCCGCCAGCGATGCCGAAACCGTCGCCGTCGCCGCGTGGGACGAAGCCCGGGACGCCGCCCGCACCGCCGCCGCCACCGCCCGGGAAGCCGCCGCCGCGGAATCCCGCGCCGAACTCACCGCCGCCCGCGCCGCGGACGCCGCCGACGCCGCCGAGGCCGCCCACGCCGCCGAACGGCTGGCCGCCGCCTCCCTGGCCGAAGCCCCCCGCCTCGCCGAACTCCTCGGCCTCCCGTCCGCCGCCCGGCCCGCCACCGTCCCCCGCCCGCGCGGCGCCGACGGCGCTCCGGCCGCCACCACCGCCCCCGACGCCGATCCGGCCCACGACCCGGCCGCCGGCGGACTCTCCGCCGCCGACCTCGACCGGAACGCCGAGGACCTGCGCGCCCTCCTCGGGGACGCCGTCACCTCCGCCGAACGCCAGCTCTTCGACCTGCGCACCGCAGCCGCCGACGACGCCCGCATCCTCGGCGCCCTCGGTGACGGCGGCCTCCTGCCGCCCGGCCCCGACGTCCTCGCCACCGTCGAGTACCTCGGTGAGCACGGCATCCCGGCCCTGCCCGGCTGGCGCTACCTCGCCCAGTCCGTCGACCCCGCCGACCACGCCGCCGTCCTCACGGCCCGCCCCGAACTCGTCGACGGCGTCATCATCACCGACCCCGACACCCACACCCGGGCCCGCGAGGTCCTCGGCGGCGCCGCCCTGCTGCCCCGCTCCACCGTCGCCGTCGGCACGGCCGCGGCCCTCCTCGCCCCCGTTCCCCCGGCCGGCGGCGACCCCGCCGCGGACGCCTCCGGCATCTTCATCGTCCCGCCGAACCCGGCCATGCACGACGAGCACGCCGCCGACGAGGAACGCCAGGCCCTGCGCGCCCGCGCCACCGCCCGCGACACCGAGATCCGCGACCTCGCCGCCCGTCTCGCCGGGGACCGGGAACTCGCCGCCCGGCTCGCCTCCTGGCGCACCGGCTGCCCGCCCGGCCGCCTCACCGAGCTCGCCGAGCAGGCCACCGCCGCCCGCGCCTTCGCCGAGGAGGCCGACGCCGAACTCGCCGAGGCCCGCACCGCCCGCGCCGAGGCCGAGGAGGTCTCCGCCGAGGCCGCCCGCGTCCGCGACGAGCGCCAGGACGCCGCCCAGCGCGCCCGCCGCGCCGCCGACGCCCTCGCCGGCCTCGCGTTCCGCCTGCGCGAACGCGCCGGCTGGCAGGCCAAGGCCCGCGAACTCGCCGACGAGGCCGCCGAGTGCGAGGCCCGCGCCGAGATCTGCCTCGACCGGGCCCGCGCCGCCGACGAGGACCGCCGCGCCGCCCAGCGCGCCGCCGACGACGCCCGCCGCACCGCCCGCGCCCTGCGCGCCGAACGCGCCGAGATCGCCGGTGCCCCCGAAACCCTCCCCGAGGACGAGACCGCCGCCCCGGACGGGCACCGCCCGCTGCCCGACCTCCGCGAGGCCTACCGGGCCGCCTCCCAGCTCTACGAGAAGGTCGGCGTCGGCGCCGACCTGCGCGCCGAACAGGCCCGCGCCGAGGGCGACGAGAGCGCCGCCCTCGCCGAACTCGACCGCCTCACCAACAAGGTCCGCACCCGCGCCGCACAGCTCCTCGAAGGCACCGACGGCGCCGACGGCCCCTCCCGCCAGGCGGCCGCCGCCCGCGCCGAGGCCCTCGTCCAGATGCTGGAGGGCCGCGCCTCCGCGGCCAGCGAGCAGCTCGGCCGGCTCCGCGGCGAAGCCGAACGGCACGCCCCCGCCGACGGCGGCGCCCACACCGACCTGCCCGAGGAGATGGTCCCCGAGGACGTCGAACAGGCCCAGGTCCTGCTGCGCACCGCCACCGCCCAGCTCGCCGCCCACACCGCCGCGGTGGAGGCCGCCCGCGCCGCCCACGCCGACCTGCTGCGCGCCCACCGCGCCGCCGAGGACGGCGCCGGCGGCTTCGACGAGACCGCCGCCCTCCTGCGGGACCAGCTGCGCGACCACACCCCGCACGAGGACGAGCAGGAGCCGACCGCACACACCGGCACCCTGGAAGAGGCCCGGCAGTCGGCCGCCGAGACCCGTCGCGCCCTGCGCGCCGCGGCCGCCGACCTCTCCGCAGCCGAGGCCGCCGTCCGCGAGTCGAGCGACATCCTCGTCCGGCACGCCAACGCGAACCGCTACGAGCAGGTACGCACCCCCGCGCGCCAGCAGATCCGCGAACTGCCCGCCTCCGCCCTGCCCGAGCACGCAGCGGCCTGGGCGGCCGCCTTCGCGCCCCGCCTGCGCGTCCTCACCGACGAGCTCGCCCAGCTGGAACGCAACCGCGACAGCATCGTCGACCGGCTCCGCGGACTGGTGGAGTCCGCCCTGGCGACCCTGCGCTCCGCGCAGCGCCTCTCCCGGCTCCCCGAGGGCCTCGGCGAATGGTCCGGCCAGGAGTTCCTGCGCATCCGCTTCGAGGAACCCGACCAGGCCACCCTCGTCGAACGCCTCGGCGAGGTCATCGACGACGCCACCCGCTCGGCGGTCAAGAAGAACGCCGCGTTCGGCGAGGGCCGCCGCGACGGCATGTCCCTGCTGCTGCGCGGCGTCCAGGCAGCCCTGGAGCCCAAGGGCATCGCGGTGGAGATCCTCAAGCCGGACGCCGTGCTGCGCGCCGAGCGCGTCCCCGTCGGCCAGATGGGCGACGTCTTCTCCGGCGGCCAGCTGCTGACCGCCGCGATCGCGCTCTACTGCACCATGGCGGCCCTGAGGAGCAACGACCGCGGCCGCGACAAGCACCGCCACGCGGGCACCTTGTTCCTCGACAACCCCATCGGCCGCGCCAACGCCACCTACCTGCTGGAACTCCAGCGGGCCGTCTCCGACGCGCTCGGCGTCCAGCTGCTGTACACCACCGGCCTGTTCGACACGACGGCCCTCGCCGAGTTCCCGCTGGTCATCCGGCTGCGCAACGACGCGGACCTGCGGGCCGGCCTGAAGTACATCAGCGTCGAGGAGCACCTGCGCCCCGGCCTGCCGCAGCCGTCCGCCGAGGGCGAGACGATCCACGGCGAGATCACGGCGACCCGCATGTTCCGCCGCAGCGCCGCGGCGTCCTGACCGCTCCCGCTCCCGCCCGCGGACCGGCCTCCCCGGTCCGCGGCGGGGCGGCGGCTCAGCCCCGGCCCGAGGGCGCCCCGAAGCGGGAGTCGCCGGCCGCCGACGGCCACGCGGCCGGCGGCCTGCCGTTCCGCGGTATTCGCCCCGCCGACCGGGCCTCCCGCCGGGCCCGGCGCGCCTCCCGCCGCGTGCTGCGCACCGTACTGCTCGGCTCCGACAGCACCCCGTACCGCTGGTTCCACATCTGCCGGGTGATCAGCACGTCCAGCACGGACCAGGTGGCCACGACGGTCCCGGCTATCGACACCAGCGCCATCGGAAAGGCCAGCCAGGAGCCGGTGAGCGTGAGGAAGAACGTGATCGTCGCCCCCGTCAGGGTGACGGCCACGATCAGCACCGCCCGCACCGCCGACTCCCGCACCGGATCCGGCAGTCGTCGCCGGCCGACCGGCTCCTCCTGCCACAGCGGCTTCCTCGGCCCGTCCGCTCCGGCCGCCGTTCCCACTTCCGCGTCCCTGTCCCCGTAGATCCCCATGACCGCGCCCTCCCCTCCGCACTGCCGGTCATGTCTACCCGGCCGCCCCCGGCCGAACGACCCCCGCCCGACGAATCCCCTCGAACAGGTAGACGTACGAGGACGCCGGGAGATTCCCGCATCGCGTGGTTCCTCCCGCTCCGCCGCCCCCCGCCACCCCCTGTCGAGACGCCGGAACGAAGAGTTCCAGCCATCCGTCCCATCGGTGGGATCGAGACCCCACGAAGTGTCATCTGCCACATAACGGGCCGCACTTGACCGGAAGTATCGGACAACTCGTGATCTTCGCCCGGGCGTCAGGCCGAAAACGTCCGGACATGTCTTCGAAGGCTGCACCCGGCAGTAGTAGGCTCACGCCGTTTGTACGACGGAACACCAATCCCCTGCGCGGGATTGAGCTGGGGGAGGCTGGGGAGGCCATGCGGCTTCGCGGGAAGTCCATCCGCCGGAAGATCGTGGCGCTGCTGCTCGTGCCGCTCGTCTCGCTCACCGCGCTCTGGAGCTTCTCCACCGTCGTCACCGGCCGCGAGGCGCTCCAACTCCTCGACGTCGCCTACGTCATCGACAAGGTCGGCTACCCCATCGAGGACGTCGTCCGCGTCCTGCAGAAGGAACGCCGCCAGACCCTGGTCGTCATCGGCGACCCCCGCGCCTCCGCCGCCACCGCCGAACTGGCCAAGCGGCGCGCCGCCACCGACGAACTCGTCGACCGCATCAGCAAGAACGCCAAGGACCCCGAGGTCTCCGAGGAACTCTCCACCCCGGCCGCCCAGCGGCTGAACTCCATCCTCGACGCCTTCCACGGCATCGGCGCACTGCGCCGCTCCGTCGACCAGAACACCCTCGACCCCAACCAGGCGTTGGAGCTCTACAGCCGTCTGGTCGACCCCTGCTACGACTTCCTCATGAACCTCCACGCCCTGGAGAACGTGGAGATGGACAAGCAGGGCCGCGCCCTCGTCGGCATCACCCGCGCCCGCGAGACGCTCTCCCGCGAGGACGCCGTCATCGCCTCCGCCCTCGCCGCCCGCAACGTCGCCACCGCCGACCTCCGGCACGTCTCGGACTTCGCCGCCAACCGGAACCTGCTCTACGGCTTCAACCTCGCCATCCTCCCCGCCGCCGACCGGGAGATCTTCGAGCAGTACTGGAGCGGCCCCCAGACCAAGCCCCTGCGCGACGCGGAGGAACGCTTCCTCGCCGGCGGCGCCGGCAAGAACCCGCGCAGCATCACCCCGGCCCAGTGGGACGAGGCCGCGAACAAGGTCCTCGACGACCTCGCCACCATGGGCACGGCCGCCGGCGACCGCTACCAGGAGCGCGTCGAGCCCGTCGCCAAGACCGTCCTCCTCCAGGCGGCCGTCGCCGGTATCATCGGCTTCCTCGCCCTCCTCGTCTCCGTCGTCCTCTCCGTGCGCATCGGCCGCGACCTCGTCCGCGACCTGTCCCGGCTGCGCAAGGAGGCCCACGAGGTCTCCGGCGTCCGGCTGCCCGCCGTGATGCGCCGCCTCGCCGCCGGCGAACACGTCGACGTGGAGACCGAGGCCCCCCGCCTCGAATACGAGAAGGACGAGGTCGGCCAGGTCGGCCAGGCCCTCAACACCCTCCAGCGCGCGGCCGTCGAGGCCGCCGTCAAACAGGCCGAGCTCCGCAAGGGCGTCTCCGAGGTCTTCGTCAACCTCGCCCGCCGCAACCAGGTGCTCCTGCACCGCCAGCTCACCCTGCTCGACACCATGGAACGGCGCACGGAGGACGCCGAAGAGCTCGCCGACCTCTTCCGCCTCGACCACATGACCACCCGCATGCGCCGCCACGCCGAGGGCCTCGTCATCCTCTCCGGCGCCGCCCCGTCCCGGCAGTGGCGCAAGCCCGTCCAGCTCATGGACGTCGTCCGGGCCGCCGTCGCCGAGGTGGAGGACTACGAGCGCATCGAGGTACGCCGCCTGCCGCGCCTCGGCATCGCCGGCCCCGCCGTCGCCGACGTCACCCACCTCGTCGCCGAACTCCTCGAGAACGCCACCGTCTTCTCGCCCCCGCACACCGCCGTCCAGGTCCACGGCGAGCACGTCGCCAACGGCTTCACCCTGGAGATCCACGACCGCGGCCTCGGCATGAACCCCGAAGCCCTGCTCGACGCGAACCTCCGGCTCGCCGAGACCCCCGAGTTCGAGCTGTCCGACACCGACCGCCTCGGCCTCTTCGTCGTCAGCCGCCTCGCCCAGCGCCACGGCATCAAGGTCGTCCTCCAGCCCAGCCCGTACGGGGGCACCACCGCCGTGGTCTTCCTCCCCGCCGCCGTGCTGACCGACGCCCCCGACACCAACGGCACCGGCCTGCGCGTCGGCGACGCCAAGCACGGCAGGCCCGGCTCCGCGCCCGGTGCCGGCGGCAAGCGGCCCGCCCGCACCGCCCCGACGGCCCTGCGGCACGCCCCCGCCGCCGGCCGGCCCCTGCGCTCCGGGGAACGCCGCCGCCCCGTCGAGCTGGAGGCCCCCCTCGGCGCGCTCGACCTCGACGGCCTCGACGATCCCGCCGCCCTGGACGGAACGCCCCCCGGCATCGGCGGGCTCAACGGCGCCGGCGGCAGCCCCGCCATGGCCACCCTCGACGACGAGACCCCGCCCCGCGGCACCCCGCGCAGCGCCCTGCTGGGACTCCACCCCGCCGACCGGGCGCACCCCGACCGGGGGACGGGCCGGGACCGCGAACGGGAGCCGCTGTCCCCCACCGGCCCGGTCCGGCTCGACAGCCACCGCTCCGACCCGCTGCGCGGCTCCCGCCCCGACGGCGCCCGGGGCTCCGGTCCCGTACCGCTGCCGCGCCGCCGCCCCACTCCGACGCTCGTCGCCGAGCACGGTCGCCGGGTGGAGCCCCGCCCGGTCTCCGCGGTCCAGCCGGCTCCGCGGCCCGCGGGCGAGCCCGGGCAGGCCCCCCGACAGGCACCTGCCCAGCCGCCCCGGGCAGCCGGAGGCCCCGGCGTACTGCCCAAGCGCATCCGCCAGGCCAGCCTGGCGCCCCAGCTGAGGAAGGACCGGGGCACGGCACCCGCCGAAGCCGCCGCGGACCCGGTGACCGACCGGGACGCCGAGGAAGTACGCAAGCGCATGTCCGCACTCCAGCGAGGCTGGACGGCGGGCCGCGAACAGCAGGCCCAGCAGCAGTCCGAGGCCGGGACGGGGACCAGCTCCGCCACCGGTCCTGCGCACCAGAGCGAGAACGAGAACGAGGGGGACGGTCGATGACCGCACCGCAGACCGGAAACGACACCCGGAGCCGCGGCTCCGGTCAGCTCAACTGGCTGCTCGACGAACTCGTCGACCGGGTCGGCAGCATCCGAAAGGCAGTGGTCCTCTCCGGGGACGGTCTGCCCACCGGCAGCTCCAAGGACCTGACCCGCGAGGACAGCGAGCACCTGGCCGCCGTGGCCTCCGGCTTCCACAGCCTGGCCAAGGGCGTCGGCCGGCACTTCGACTCCGGCAGCGTCCGCCAGACCGTGGTCGAGCTGGACGAGGCCTTCCTCTTCGTCATGGCCGCCGGGGAGGGCAGCTGCCTGGCCGTGCTCTCCGACGCCGACTCCGACGTGGGGCAGGTCGCGTACGAGATGACCTTGATGGTCAAGCGGGTGGGCGACCACCTGGCGACCGCACCGCGCTCCGGGCTGCCAGCCGGGGGGTGAAACGGACCGTATGAGCGATCCAGGCCAGGACCACCCGGACTACCGGGACCAGCCGGACCACGGGAACCACAGCAACCACGGGGACTACATGGATCACGGGGGCCCCGGTGCGGGTGCCGCACCGGACCCAGCCCACACCCACTGGTTCGACGACGAAGCCGGCCCGGTCGTCCGCCCGTACGCGATGACCCGCGGCCGGACCAGCCACGCCGGCCAGCACCGCCTCGACCTGATCGCGCTCGTCGTCGCCGAACCGGCGGCCGACGATCCGGTCTGGGAGATGAACCTGTCCCCGGAGCACGCCCACATCCTCGACCTGTGCCGCGAGCGGCCGCAGTCGGTCGCCGAGCTCGCGGCCGAACTCGACCTCGCGGTCGGCGTCGTACGGGTCCTGATCGGGGACCTGGCCGACGAGGAACTGGTCCACGTGACCCGGCCGGTACCGCCGGCCGAACTGCCCGATGAATCCATTCTGCGTGAGGTGATCGATGGCCTTCGGGCGCTCTAGCCGCACTGGTGCCATGCACGCCGTGTCCCCGGTCGAGCCACTGACCCTGAAGATCCTCGTCGCGGGCGGCTTCGGGGTCGGCAAGACCACCCTGGTCGGCGCCATCAGCGAGATCAGACCGCTGCGGACCGAGGAGGACCTGTCCGAGCCCGGCGTCGGCATCGACGACACCGGGGGAGTGGAGAGCAAGAGCACGACCACCGTGGCCATGGACTTCGGGCGCATCACGCTGCGCGAGGACCTGGTCCTGTACCTCTTCGGCACCCCCGGCCAGGACCGCTTCTGGTTCCTCTGGGACGAACTGGCCCAGGGCGCGCTCGGCGCGGTCGTCCTCGCCGACACCCGCCGCCTCGCCGACTGCTTCGCGGCCGTCGACTACTTCGAACGCCGCGAGATCCCCTTCACGGTCGCCGTCAACTGCTTCGACGGCGCCGACCGCCACCCGGTCGTGTCCGTGCGCGAGGCGCTCGACCTCGACCCCGGGGTACCGGTGCTGCTGTGCGACGCACGCGACCGGGAGTCCGTCAAGGACGTCCTGGTCGGGGTCGTGGAGCACGCGATGTCGCTGGCGCGCGCCCGCCGCCGGAGCCTGCCCGCCGGCACGTGAGCGCACGGCTCCTCCGGGGCCGCCCGCCGCGCACGCAGGCGGCCCGTACCCCCGCCGACTGGGGTACGGGCCGCGGCTCTCATGGGAGGATCCGGGCCTGCGCGCGAGACCGTGGAGCGAGTGTGAACCCGCCGCCGGGGGCCGTCAAGCACGAGCGCAGCACTCGTTTCGGACGGTCCTGCACCGACCCTCCGGGCCCTCCGCCGAGAGGTCGGTCACCGTACGGCGGGGTCCGTCACCGTACGGCGACGACCGCCGACCCGTGCCCGAACAGCCCCTGGTTCGCGGTGATCCCGACCCGCGCCCCCGGCACCTGCCGCTCCCCGGCCGTACCCCGCAACTGCCACGTCAGCTCGCACACCTGCGCGATCGCCTGTGCCGGCACCGCCTCCCCGAAGGAGGCCAGCCCGCCACTGGAGTTGACCGGCACCCGGCCGCCCGGCGCGGTCACCCCCTTGCGCAGCAGCGCCGCCCCCTCGCCCTCCCCGCACAGGCCGATGTCCTCGTACCACTGCAGTTCCAGCGCGGTGGACAGGTCGTACACCTCGGCGAGCGAGAGGTCCTCCGGCCCGATACCGGCCTCCTCGTACGCGGCCCGGGCGATGGACGCCCGGAACGAGTCCGGCGCCGGCGTCGCACCCGTCCGCGCGTCGGTGGCGATGTCCGGCAGGTCCAGGACCGTCCGCGGGTACACCGGGGTCACCGTCGACACCGCCCGGATCCGCACCGGGTCCGCCACCCCGCGCGCACGCGCGAAGTCCATGCTGCTCAGCACCAGCGCCGCGCCCCCGTCCGACGTCGCGCAGATGTCGAGCAGCCGCAGCGGATCGGCCACCACCGCCGACGCCGCAACCTCCCCGGCGGTCACCGCCTTGCGGTAGCGGGCGAGGGGGTTGAGGGCGCCCGCCGCCGCGTTCTTGACCTTGACCCGGGCGAAGTCCTCCGGCGTGTCCCCGTACAGGGCCATCCTGCGGCGGGCGTACAACGCGAAATAAGCCGGGTTGGTGGCGCCCAGCAGCCGGAACCGCAGCCAGTCCGGATCGTCCGGCCGGTCCCCGCCCGCCGGGGCGAAGAACCCTTTCGGCGCCGCGTCCGCCCCGACCACCAGCACCACGTCCGCGAGCCCCGCGAGGATTTGCGCCCGGGCCGCACCGATGGCCTGGGCCCCCGAGGCGCACGCCGCGTACACGCTGGTCACCCGCGCGCCCTGCCAGCCCAGTGCCCGGGCGAAGGTCGCGCCGGCCACGTAACCGGGGTAGCCGGAGCGCACCGTGTCCGCCCCCACGACGGACCGGACGTCGGTCCAGTCCAGCCCGGCGTCGGCGAGCGCCGCCCGAGCGGCCACCCGCCCGTAGGCGACGAAGCTGCGGCCCCACTTGCCCCACGGATGCATCCCGGCCCCGAGCACGGCGACATCGACGGCTCCGCTCACGAGGCACCGCCCGCTGCGGCTGCGGCTGCGGCGACGGGCCGGAACCACCAGGTGGTGTACGGACCCCGTACCCCGCCGCCCCGGCCGTCGCCCGGACCGTCGCCCCGACCGTCGCCTTCCAACACCCCGCCGACGACCTCGACCTCCATCCCCACCGCCAGATCGGCGACCGTGACCCCGGGCGCCCCCTGCCCGAGCACGACCATTCCCTCGGCCTCCAGCTCCACCGCGACCAGGGTGTACGGCTCCCAGGGCACGTCCGGGTCCGACACGTACGGTGCGGGAGGCCGGTAGCGCCCGTCGGTGTACGACCACACCCGGCCCCGCGGCGACAGCGGCACCTCGGCCAGTACGCCGTCGCCGGGGCAGCGGGGGTTGCGGCAGTGCGCGTCCTCGCGCGGGAAGAACACCGCGGCGCAGGCGGAGCACCGGGTGCCGAGCAGCCGGAAGCCGCCCTCCGCTCCGGTGTCGGTGAACCACCCGTCCACGACGGGTGCAGCTGTGCGTTCCAAGACCCCTCCCGAGCTGCCACAGAACTATCTGACGGATCGTCAGGATCCAGAGTCTGCCACGCCGCGCACGGAACGCACAGCGACCGGGAAGTCGAAGTAGGTGTCGGGAAACGCCTCCGGCTCGAACGTGAGGTGCCACCACTCCTCGGGCAGGTTCACGAACCCCTCGGCCCCGAGGACCCGTTTCAGCACCTGCCGGTTGGCCCGGGCGGCGGCCGGAACCCGGGGGTCGTCGGTGTGCGACAGCGGGTCGAAGAGGTCGAACGGCGTCCCCATGTCCACCGTGCGCCGCAGCGGCAGCCGCACCAGCGTCACGTCCACCGTGCTCCCACGGCTGTGCCCGGACCGCTCGGCGATGTACCCGTCCGGGATCAGCCGCGCCTTGTCGACCCGCGGGTAGAACTCGGCCTTCGTCCCCTGGTCTTCCGGGTCGGCGGCCCACTGCACGAACCGGTCGACGGCCCGCTGCGGCCGGTAGCAGTCGTACACCAGCAGCGAGTACCCCCGTACCAGCAACGCCCGCTGGGCCCTGCGCAACGCCTCGGCCGCCGGCCGGGCCAACAGGCACGCCGGTTCCTCGTAGCCGTCGACGACGCGGCCCGTGAAATTGTGCGGGGTGGCGTACCGGACGTCCTGGCCGATGGTCGGATCCACATCCGCCAGCACCGCGAACCCCGGCGCCCCCGACCCGCCGGCCAGCACCGCCACGCACCCCGCAACCACCGCCATCCGCATGCCCCTTGGCATACCATCGCGGGATGCCGCCACACCTGAGGGACTCGCACTGCTCCACGTGCGGAGCACTGTTCGACACCGCCGACTGGCCCCGTACGTGCGGCGCCTGCGGGGCCGTCACCTACCGCAACCCGCTCCCGGTGGCGGTCGCCCTGCTGCCCGTCGAGGACGCCTCCGGCACCGGCCTGCTGGTGATCACCCGCACCATCGAACCCGCCCTGGGCGGCATCGCCCTCCCGGGCGGCTTCATGGACTTCGGCGAGGACTGGCACGAGGCGGTCGTCCGCGAACTGCACGAGGAGACCGGCGTCCACGCCCGCGCCGAGGACGTCACCCTCGCCGACGCCATGAGCTCCCCGGGCGGCCACCTGCTGGTCTTCGGCCTCCTCCCGCCGCGCCCGGTGACGACCCTGCCCCCGTCGACGCCCACGGCCGAAACCGAGGGCTGGCACATTCTGCGCACCCCGGCGGAACTGGCCTTCCCCCTCCACACGCGCGCAGCCGCAGCCTGGTTCGCGGGCACGTACACCTGAGCGGGGGCGCGGCGGAGCAGGGCCTCGCCGTTCTCCCGCCGCCTACACCGGCGCCATCGCCATCGCCATCGCCATCGCCACCGCCACCGGCTCCGGCTCCGGCCACGCCGTGAGCCGGGCCGTCAGCCGGCCCAGTACCGCCAACGGCTTGACGAGCAGCACTCCGTGCAGGAAGCCCACCGCCCCGGCCGCCACCGATCCCACCCCGAGCAGCACCGCGGATCTGACCGGCGCCGCCTGCTGCGTCGCGACGACGACCAGCGCCCACGCCCCGAGCAGCTGGCACGCGCCCACGACCTCCGCTCCCGGCGCCATGTCCCACCGGCGCGGGCCCTGTAACGCCCGCAGCCGAGGGGCGTACGGTCGCGCAGGCCTCGCCGGGCTCGCCAAGACCATGACCGACCCCTGATCGACGTGTTCGACGACCTGCTCGTACGGCCGCTCCACGGCGGCACGGCCGGTCCGCCGCGCTCGGGCAGGTTCCCCCGAGCGCCTATAGCGGACCCACATCGTCCGCGGAGTCGGGCTCGTACGCGAGAGCACCGGTCGCATCCGCGCCAGTGCCAACGCCCGCACCCGCACCAACTCCTGCACCCGCACCCGCCCCCACCCCACCCTGGGCACCCGCGCCGGCCCCCCGCACCACAGCCCCCGCGACCCGCCCCCCGCTCCCGTCCTCCACCACCACGGCGTCCCCGGCCCACCGCACCGCGTACCGCTCCACCTCGCCCGGCTCGAAGCCCGGCCCCGGGTCCCGGATCAGCACCCCGCCCCCCGTCCGCCCGCGCTCCGGGGCCCACGCCTCCAGGGCCACCCCCTCGCCCCCCGGCCCGCGGACCGGGAGGACGGCGCCCGCCCGCGCCAGCACCGGGATACGGTCCGGCGGGGCGTCGAGCAGGATCCGGCCCGGGCCCTCGTACGCCGTCCCGGTCGCGGTGTCGTACCAGCGCCCCCGCGGCAGCCGGACGGCCCGCCGGTCGGCGCCGGGTTCCAGCACCGGCGCCACCAGCAGGGCGTCGCCCAGCAGGAACGCGTCCTCGCAGTCGCGTAGGGCCCGGTCCTCGGGCGCCCCCCACCACAGCGGCCGCACGTACGGGGCCCCGGTCCGCCGCGCGAGCTGCGCCAGCGTCAGGAAGTACGGCCGCAGCCGCTCCCGCTCCGCCAGCACGGCCCCGGCGCTCCGCTCCACCTCGGGCCCGAACTCCCACGGCTCCCGCCGCCCCGCCCAGATCGCCGAGTGGGTCCGGAACAGCGGCAGGTAGGCGCCCAGCTGCAGCCACCGCAGGTACAGCTCCGGCGACGGCGAACCGCCGAACCCGCCCACGTCCGGCCCCGAGTACGGCACCCCGCACAGTCCCAGTCCCAGCACCAGCGCCAGCGAGGCCCGCAGCCCCGCCCAGCCGGTCTCCACGTCCCCCGACCAGGTGCCCCCGTACCGCTGCATGCCCGCCCACCCGGACCGGGAGAACAGGAACGGCCGCTCGTCCGGCCGCAGCCGGACCAGGCCCTCCCACCCGGCCCGGGCCATGCCCAGTGCGTACACGTTGTGCCCGGACCGGTGGTCCCCGCCGGCCCCGTCCATGGCGTGCCGGGCCGACCTGGGCAGCGTCGCGTCCCCGAACGGGGCGAAGGACACGGGCTCGTTCATGTCGTGCCACACCCCGGAGAACCCCTGCGCCAGCCGCTCCTCGTACAGCCCGCCCCACCACTCGCGCACCGCCGGATCGGTGAAGTCCGGGTACGCGCACTCGCCCGGCCAGACCTCCCCCCGTACCTCCTCCCCGCGGGCATCCCGTACGAACGCCCCGGCCGGCCCCACCGCCCGGCCGGCGGTGTGCACCGGGTCGCCGACCTTCACCGCGGGGTCGATGATCGACACGAGCCGTACGCCCTGCTCCCGCAACTCCCGCGCCAGCCCGGGCAGGTCCGGGAACCGCTCGCCGTCCACGGTGAACACCCGGTGCTGCGCGTAGTGGTCGATGTCCAGGTGCACGGCCGACAGTGCGAGCCCGCGCTCCCGGTATCCGGCCACCACGCGCCGCACCTCCTCCGCGCTGCCGAACCCCCACCGCGCGTGCTGGTAGCCCAGCGCCCAGGCGGGCGGCACGGCGGGGGCGCCGGTCAGGGCCGACCAGCCCTGCAGGACCCGGGCCGGGGCGCCCACCAGCACCCAGCACCGCAGCGGCCCGCCGCCCATGCGCAGCTCGCACGTCCCCGGCCGGTCGGGACCGGAGCCGGCGCCCTCCGCACCCTCCCGCAGCACCACCCGCCCGTCCCAGGGGTTGTCGTGGAAGACCAGGTGGGTGCCCGCGTCCGCGACGACCATCTGCACCGGCATGGTGATGTACAGGGGGTCGTCGCCGGGGCCGAAGCCGCCCTTGGGGTCGGTGTTCCACAGCCGGTACGCGCCGTCGCGCAGCCGCGGCCCCGAGGCCCGCCCGCCGAGTCCGAAGAACCGGGCGTCGGCCGGCACCTCGGCCCGCACGGCCCACCGCGCCCCACCGCCGGCGGCGCCCTCCGCCTCCCACCACCGCGGCGGCCGCTCCCGTCGCAGCACCACCCCGCCCGGTGTGCGCACCTCCACCGCGCCGTGCCGGGACACGGCCACCGTGACCCGCTCCGACACCACCCGCCACCCGCCGCCGGTGTCCGGCTCCAGCACCGCCCGGGGATCGGGCTCCGGCCCGTCGCCGACCACGGCGTACGAGGGCGTCGCCGCGGCCCCGTCCCAGCTCCAGAACACGACCCCGCCCGCCGCGATCCGCACGAGCAGCTCCGAACGGGCGAACCGCAGGACCCCGCCGCCCGGCCTCGCCTCCGTACCCGTCAGCAGGCCCGGCACGCGCGCCCGCTCCGGCCCCCGCCGCGGCAGCCCCACCGCGTCCGCGCGCCGGTGGCGCAGCGCCGAACGCCAGGCGCGCCGCCCGCGCTCCGTACCGATCTCTTTCACCGCACGCACCAGTTCGCGACCGTTCATGCTGATCACCCTGCCACCGGCCGCCGACCCAGCGGGCTGCGTTCAACTTCCGTTCACCTGTCCATCGAGCTCCCCGGCACCTCTGGTGCGGAGGTGGATCACATGGCATCGTCCCTGTGTGCCGCCGCGCACACACCCACCGCGCGATGGCACGGTACGCACACCCCGCGCGCACCCGCGCGAGCCGCAGACTGACCGGGAGCCGACCCATGACCTCGACCACCCAGCCGGAACCCCTCTGGTCCCCGGGGCCCGACCGGATCGCCGGGGCCCGCGTCACCGCCTTCCAGGCGTGGGCGGCCGAGCGCCACGGGGCCCCCGCGGACGGCGGCTACCCCGCGCTGCACGCCTGGTCCGTCGCCGAGCTCGACACCTTCTGGCAGGCCGTCGCCGAGTGGTTCGACGTACGGTTCACCACCCCGTACGCATCCGTCCTCGCGGACCGGTCCATGCCGGGCGCGCGCTGGTTCACCGGCGCCACCCTCAACTACGCCGAGCACGCCCTGCGCGCCGCCGAGGACCCGGCGCGCGCCGAGGACGCCGCCCTGCTGTACGTGGACGAGACCCACGAGGCCACCCCCGTCACCTGGGCCGAGCTCCGCGGCCAGGTCGGCGCGCTCGCCGCCGAGCTGCGCGCCCTCGGCGTGCGCCCCGGCGACCGGGTCAGCGGCTACCTGCCCAACATCCCCGAGGCCGTCGTCGCGCTCCTCGCCACCGCCGCGGTCGGCGGGGTCTGGACCTCCTGCGCGCCCGACTTCGGCGCCCGCAGCGTGCTCGACCGCTTCCAGCAGGTCGAGCCGGTCGTCCTGTTCACCGTCGACGGCTACCGCTACGGCGGCAAGGAGCACGACCGCCGCGACACCGTCACCGAGCTCCGCGCGGACCTGCCCTCGCTGCGCGCCGTCGTGCACATCCCGCTGCTCGGCACGCCGACCCCCGACGGCGCCCTGGCCTGGGCGGACCTGACCTCCGCCCGCACCGAGCCGGTGTTCGAGCCGGTCCCCTTCGACCACCCCCTGTGGGTGCTGTACTCCTCCGGCACCACCGGCCTGCCCAAGGCGATCGTGCAGTCGCAGGGCGGCATCCTCCTGGAGCACCTCAAGCAGCTGGGCCTGCACTGCGACCTCGGGCCGGAGGACCGGTTCTTCTGGTACACCTCCACCGGCTGGATGATGTGGAACTTCCTCGTCTCCGGCCTGCTCACGGGCACCACCGTGGTCCTGTACGACGGCAGCCCCGGCTACCCCGACACCGGCGCCCAGTGGAGCATCGCCGAGCGGACCCGGGCCACCCTGTACGGCACCTCGGCCGCCTACGTCATGGCCTGCCGCAAGGCCGGGGTCCACCCCTCGCGCGACCACGACCTGTCCGCCGTGAAGTGCGTCGCGACCACGGGCTCGCCGCTGCCGCCCGACGGCTTCCGCTGGCTGCACGACGAGGTCGCCGAAGACCTCTGGATCGCCTCCGTCAGCGGCGGCACGGACGTCTGCAGCTGCTTCGCCGGCGCCGTCCCCACCCTCCCGGTCCACATCGGCGAGCTCCAGGCCCCCTGCCTGGGCACGGACCTGCAGTCGTGGGACCCGTCCGGCAAGCCGCTCACCGGGGAGGTCGGCGAGCTCGTCGTCACCAACCCCATGCCCTCCATGCCGATCTACTTCTGGAACGACCCGGACGGCAGCCGCTACCGCGACAGCTACTTCGAGATGTTCCCGGGCGTCTGGCGGCACGGCGACTGGATCACCCTCACGGACCACGGCTCGGTGGTGATCCACGGCCGCTCCGACTCCACCCTCAACCGGCAGGGCGTCCGGATGGGCTCGGCCGACATCTACGAGGCCGTCGAACGCCTCCCCGAGATCAAGGAGTCGCTGGTCATCGGCCTGGAGGAGCCGAACGGCGGCTACTGGATGCCGCTGTTCGTACACCTCGCGCCGGGCGCCACCCTCGACGACGACCTGCGCGGCCGCATCAAGGCCACGATCCGCGAGGAGCTCTCCCCGCGGCACGTGCCCGACGAGGTCATCGAGGTGCCGGGCATCCCGCACACCCTCACCGGCAAGCGCATCGAGGTCCCGGTCAAGCGCCTGCTCCAGGGCACGCCCATGGAGAAGGCCGTCAACCCGGGCTCGGTCGACGACCTCGACCTCCTCCACTTCTACGAGGAGCTGGCCCGCAGCCGCAGCGGCGCCCGCAACGGGTCCTGAGGTCACTGTCAGTGGCGATGATTACCCTGGGTGAGCAATTGACTGCGCATCCAGGGGGAAAGCATGTCCGGCACGCACCACACCACCACCAGCGACGACACCACCACTGACCGCTCCAGCGGCCCGGCCAAGCGCCGCATGCTCCGCCGCGAGATCCCCGGCACCGTCGGCCTCCTCGCCGACCCCGGGGACTTCGCGGCCATGCGCCGCTACGGCAGCTTCGTCTTCGACGACCACCAGGACTACCTGCGCCACGTCGACGACCTCCTCAGGTCCCTCGCCGCCCAGGGCATCCACACGACCGTGGCCCTCTTCGACCCCGCGGCGTACGCCGAGTTCTGCGCCGAGCAGCGCCTCGACCCGGACAGCCCCGCATCCCGCAGCCGCTTCACCGCCGAACTCGCCGGCACCGGACCCGGCCTGCCCTACACGGGCCGTCCCATCGAGGAGATCGTCCCGCTCCTGATGGACGAGGCCGTCCGCCAGGCCACCTGGGAGTACGCCACCACGCTCCTCTCCGACGTCGGCACCTGCGCCGACTGCGGCGAGGACATCGGCCGCTCCTCCTTCGATCGGGCCGCCGACGTGCTCACCCGGCTCGTCCGGGGAGCCGGACCGGGCCACCACCACCTCGTCTGCAGCATCCCCACCCAGGACCAGCAGCTCGTGGCGGTGCTCCACACCGAGACGCCTCCACCCCCGCCCGGGCACCCACCGGTCACCGTCCCCGGCCCGGACGCACCGGGCGGCCGGGACGACGCGGACCCCACGCCCTGGTTCGACGGACGCGAGAGCCTCGACTTCGTGACCGTGCTGGCCGCCGGCCTCGCCCTCGTCGGCCCCGGGGGACTGGTGCTGCGCACCACCGGCGCCGGCTCCGGCGACCGCGTCCACGGATGGCGCCTCGACCGCGGCCGCCTGGTGGCGCTCTCCGCGGCCGCGGTCTTCAACGCGTACTGCACCGACGCCGACACCGGGGAACCCGTGGCCCCGGAGCACGGCGTCGAATACTGCCCGGGATACGAGGTGGACGGCCCCGACCCGCACCACGGGCCGAGGTAGCCGGCCGGACCCGGACCGAACGGTCGAGGGGCCCCCGCCGGCACGGCGAAGGCCCCTCGACCGGACCGGCGCCGTCACGCCGACGCCGGGAAACCGGATGCACCAGGCGGCTACTCGCCGGACAGCACCGCCTGCGCGGCGACCCGCGCCTCCTCGGCACTGTCCGCCGCACGCGCCGCGGCCGCGGCCCGCCGGCACTGGGCCAGCGTGTGCTTGGCGAGCGCCGCCCGCACGTACGGGATCGAAGCAGCACCCATCGACAGGGAGGTGACCCCCAGACCCGTCAGCACACAGGCCAGCAGCGGGTCGGAAGCGGCCTCACCGCAGACACCGCAGCTCTTCCCCTCGGCCCGGGCGGCCTCGGCCGCCATGGCGACGAGGTCGAGCAGCGCCGGCTGCCACGGGTCCTGGAGCCGCGACACCGCACCGACCTGCCGGTCGGCGGCGAAGGTGTACTGCGCCAGGTCGTTGGTGCCCAGCGACAGGAACTCGACCTCCTGCAGGATCGAGCGCGCCCGCAGCGCAGCGGAGGGGATCTCCACCATCGCCCCGAACTTCGCCTGCAGCCCGGCCGCACGGCAGGCGTCGGCGAACGCCTTCGCGTCGGCCCGGTCGGCCACCATCGGCGCCATGACCTCCAGGTGGACCGGCAGGCCGTCGGCCGCCTTGGCCAGCGCGGTCAGCTGGGTCCGCAGCACCTCCGGGTGGTCCAGCAGGGTGCGCAGGCCGCGCACGCCCAGCGCCGGGTTCGGCTCGTCGGCCGGCGTCAGGAAGTCCAGCGGCTTGTCGGCGCCCGCGTCCAGCACGCGCACGACGACCCGGCCCTCGGGGAAGGCCTCCAGCACCTTGCGGTAGGACTCGACCTGCTTCTCCTCGGACGGCGCCTTCTTGCTGTCGTCCAGGAAGAGGAACTCGGTGCGGAACAGACCCACGCCCTCCGCCCCGGCCTCGACCGCGGCCGGGACGTCCGCCGGCCCGCCGACGTTGGCGAGCAGCGGCACCTTGTGGCCGTCGGACGTCGCACCCGGACCGGACGAGGCGGCCAGCGCGGCCTTGCGCTCGGCGGCCGCGGCCTCCAGCCCGGCCTTCTTCTCGTCGCTCGGCTCGACGAAGACCTCACCCGTCGAACCGTCCACGGCGACCACGGTGCCCTCGGCGATCTCGCCGGCGCCCGGCAGCGCCACGACCGCGGGCACGCCCAGCGCCCGCGCGAGGATGGCGCTGTGGCTGGTCGGGCCGCCCTCCTCGGTGACGAAGCCGAGCACCAGCGACGGGTCGAGCAGCGCCGTGTCGGCGGGTGCCAGGTCCCGCGCGATCAGCACGTAGGGCTCGTTGCTGTCCGGTACCCCAGGCATCGGCACGCCCAGCAGGCGCGCCACGATGCGGTTGCGCACGTCGTCCAGGTCGGCCACCCGCCCGGCCATGTACTCCCCGGCCCCCGCGAGCAGGTCGCGGTAGGCGGCGAACGCGTCGTACACCCCGCGCTCGGCGGTGCTGCCGACGGCGATCCGCCGGTCGACGTCCTCCATGAGCTCCGGATCCTCGGCGATCATGGCCTGGGCCTCCAGCACGTGCTGTGCCTCGCCCCCGGCCAGCTGACCGCGCGCGATCAGGTCGGCCGCAACGGCGCTCACGGCCTGGCGGGCGCGCCCCTGTTCACGCTCCGCCTCACCCGCAGTGATCTGCCTGGCCGGCGGCTCCAGGACCGCCGTGCCCATGTGCCGCACCTCGCCGATCGCCACACCGTGGCTCACGCCGACGCCTCGCAGCGTTGTCTCCATTTCACCCGTCTCCGATTGAGCGGCGGCCCCGGCCGCCGCGATGGATCTCCGAACCGCCGGGGCGCCCCGGCGGATGCGTCAGGCCCAGCTGAAGAGCTGGTCGCCGGCCTTGACGTCGCCGTCCTCACGGACGTAGCCGAGGGACTCGGCGGTAGCCTCCAGCGCCACGACGGGGCAGACGGGAGACTTGCCGGCCTCTTCCACGGCAGCGGGGTTCCATCGGATGACGGCCTGGCCGCGGGTCACGGTGTCGCCCTTGTTGACGAGCAGCTCGAAGCCCTCGCCGTTGAGCTGAACGGTGTCGATGCCGAGGTGGGTGAGCACGCCGTGGCCTTCGGCGTCGACGACCACGTACGCGTGCGGGTGCAGGGAGACGACCACGCCGTCGACGGGGGACACCGCCTCCGAGGGCTCACGGACCGGATCGATGGCGGTACCCGGACCCACCATCGCGCCGGAGAACACCGGATCCGGCACAGCCGCGAGTCCGATGGCGCGCCCGGCGAGTGGGGACGTCACGGTGGTCATGGGGGCCTCCCAGGGGGTGGGGCTTCGTAGCGCAGCCGTCACTGCCTGTCCTCGACGGCACACTTTCGAAGGGTATGTCATGAGATGTCCGGCTTCGCGCGAAACGAACCTCCAGCTGAGGGCCGTGATGCGCTTCCGCGACAACCTAGTGGACTAGACCATACGCCTGATTCGATTTGCCTGTGAACCACCAGGCCTGTACTGTCGTGACTCCCGCCAGGACGTCCCACGTGAACTTCTCACGAACGGACGATGGACGGGGAACCAACCTTCACTACCGATCTTGAGCTCATTTGCTCTGCCGTTGCGTCATCGCGATGAACCGGCCGAGTTGCAGAGCACGGGAAAGGCACTGATAAGGTCGGAATCGCCGAAAGGGAAAACGCGAAAGCGAACACCCGGAAAGCGAGCGGAAAACACTCTGATAGAGTGGGAAACGCAAGAACGAAAGCCCGGAGGAAAGCCCGAGAGGGTGAGTACAAAGGAAGCGTCCGTTCCTTGAGAACTCA
>NZ_JBVHVT010000066.1:0-50326 GCF_055564695.1 Streptomyces sp. NPDC029014 | reverse complement strand
TTCTTGCCCCCTCTCTCCTTCTGGGGTTGGGGGACGAGGGTCAGCTGAGCCCCCACCACAGGCAGGGGGGTGGCTTTCCCCCCCCCCCCCCCTCCCCCCCCCCCCCCCCCCCCTCTCAGGGACCGTCGGGTCGGTCGGGTCAGCCGGCGGTGCGGCCCGAGACCAGCGGCCACTCGCGGTTGAGCGATCCCAGGGGGATCTTGCGCTCGAACAGCGGCGTGCCGAACAGGGACAGCTGGAGCTGGAGGTTGCCGCTCAGGTCGAAGCCTCCGTAGAGGGCCCAGGCGCCGCTGACGGAGGTCTTGCCGTCGGTCGACGCGGAGGCCTTGGCCTCGGCCTCGCCGCGCAGGTACGGGGCGAAGTCCGCGGAGACGCCGACGGCCCCGTACAGGCCGATGGAGGCCTCGGCGCCGAGGGCGCCCTTGACCTTGCCGGAGGCGGTGACCTCGGCCTTCACCGGGGTGCTCTTGACGTTCGAGGTGCTGACCGGGCTCCAGCCCTTGCCGGTGGCGTAGCTGCCGCCGACGCGGAAGTCGCCCTTGACGTCCTGGCTGACCTCCAGGGTGACGCGGCCGTCGGCCTCCACCTGGACGTAGCAGGTCAGGTCGAGGTTGACGACGACGGGGACGGGGCCCACCTGGATGACGGGCGCGGTGTGCAGCTTCGCGAACGGGATCCGCTTGGGCGATCCGGTGCTCGCGGCGGCGTGCCCCTTGAGGCTCCACTGCGAGGACCAGTCGCCGCTCATGCCGAGGAAGGCGGTGCGCGGGCCGACGCCGCCCGAGCCGTCGTAGGCGAACTCCACGGTCGGGGCGAGCTGGACGAATCCGTTGACCGAGGCGCCGGCCGAGACGGGGGCGCCGGGGGCGGTCTCGATCGGGGCGTTCACGTCGAGCCGCAGGTTGCCGAGGGGCAGCTTCCCGCCCTCGGGGCCGAACTTCATGCCGCCGGTCTTGGCCCAGGAGAAGGTGACGCCCTTCATCAGGGGTTCGACCGTGACCGCGGACGGGTCGACGGGGACCTTGCCGTCGGCCTTGTCGTCGTTCAGGACCGAGGCCAGCGTCGTGGGGGCGGTCTTGACCTCGGTGCCGCGGTCGGTCTTGCCGACGACCTCGGTGACCTTCGCGAGGAGGCCGTTGGGGGCGCCGGGGGCGGGGGCGCTGGCGATGACGTCGCCCACGGCGACGGGCTTGTCGGCCGCCGGGGACTGGCTCGGCGAGGCGGACGAACCGGGCGCGTTCTGCGGTCCCTTGGTGCTCGGCGGGTTCTTCGAGGGGGTGGGGCCCTGCGGGGCCGAGGCTATGACGGCGCGGCCGGTCTTCTGGTCGAAGGAGGCGACCTTGAGCGCGGCCTTCTCCGGGGTGCCCTTGCCGGCCCCGACGCGGGCGATCCCGGCCGGTGCGGGCGTGCCCTCCGGGGCGGCGGCGACCTCGAGCTGCTGCGTGCCGTCGGCCACGGGGGTGGGGTTGGCCGGGTCGGTGGGGCCCGCGGCCCCGGTGTGCGTGGCCGAGGAGCAGCCGGTGACGGTGAGCGCCAGCGTGGTGATGCCGGGCAGCAGGAGGCGTCTGGCGAGCATGCGCACGTACGTAAGACCTTCTGGTTGGGGGGAAGTTACGCTACCGACAAGTAACGTGAGAAGCGATCATGACAGGCATGTCCACCACAACAGCGATATTCGGCCACCCCGACCGAAGGATCACGATCGACAGCCTGTGTGCCGGACCGTCGCCGTACGTAACGGATCAGCCGGTTCCGGCCGCAGGGTCGGCACAACCCCGCCGCTCGACCCCCGGCCGGAGCCCCGCGCCGCGCCGCCGAAGTCGGCGCAATCCGCTGCGTGTTGCCGCCCGCGCGGCGCGAGGGACCGCCCGCGCGGCCCACCCCGACCCACACCCCCGGGTCACCCCAGCCGGATCTCCAGCGCGGCCTCAAGCTCGACCGCGAGCGCCTCGTGGGACGTGAACACATGGCCGCGGAAGCCGAGTTCACGCGCAGCCCGGACGTTCTCGACGTTGTCGTCGACGAACAGGATCTCCTCGGCCGCCAGCCCGAGTTCCCGAACACACCATGCGTACGCGCCCGGTTCGGGCTTCGCACTGCCGATCCGGCAGGAGAGCCCGACGACCGCGAACCGGTCCAGCCAGGGCTGGGTGGCCTCGTACCGGGCCGCGAGTTCCTCGGGGATGTTGGAGAGGAGCCCGAGGACGACCCCCCGACCGGCGAGCGCACCCAGCAGGTCCACGCTGCGCCGGTCGACCTCGCTCCAACTGGCGAGGTCGGCGGCGATCAGCTCCCCGACCAGGCGGTCGTCGAGCGGGATGCCGAGCTGGGCGCAGACGCCCGCCCAGTAGGCCGGTCCGGTCACCTCACCCCGGTCGTACGGGGGGCGCCGCGACCAGTACGCCTCCCAGAAGCGGTCGGGGTCGGCGCCGGCCGTGCGCTCCAGTACGGCCCGGGACCCGGGCGACTGGAGGCGGGCGATCACGCCGAACATGTCGAAGAGGACGGCTTCCACTTTTCGGTTTCCCATCTTCCGGCGGTACCTCACTTTCCCCGGGATCCGTGCAGGGGGGCGTTCCTGCGCAGCCAGAGGCTCAGGGCGGCGCAGGCAACGGCGAGTCCGAACAGCACCAGGGGTACCGCGTCCACCCCCAGCGCGTCGATCACCGCGCCGAGCAGGGGCGGAAAAGCGACGCCGCCGACCATCGAGGCGGCGATCACGTACGCCCCGGCCGAGGCCACCCCGGGCACGGCCCGGTTCAGCCAGGGCAGGCAGGTCGGGAAGACGGGGGCGATCGCGAGGCCGACGCCGACGTACGCGTACGGGGCGAGCACCGGGACGGTGGCCAGCAGGAGGAATCCCGCCATGCCCGCGCAGCAGACGGCCAGGATCGACGGCGCGGAGCAGCGCAGCCCGATCGGTACGACGAGGAACCGGCCCGCCGTCATGGCGGCCCAGTAGGCGGAGGTGGCGGTGGCCGCGGTGGCCGCCCCGTACCCGGCGGCTTCGAGGTGGGTGGGCTCCCAGCCGCCGACGCCGGTCTCGATGGCGACGTGCAGCACGTAGACGCCGATGAACCCGGCGATGACCGGCAGCACCCGGACACCCCCCGCGGACCGCCCCTCTGCCACGGGCGGTTCGGGCTCCCGCGGGGCCACGCCGCCCAGGGTGAGCGGGATCAGCAGGCTGACCGCGGCCAGGCCGAGGAAGATCCCCGGGTAGGCGTCCGCGCCGAGTCGGCCGATCAGGGCCGGGCCGGCGATGGCGCCGATACCGAAGTGCCCGTTGAGCAGGTTGAGCATGGCGGTGCTGCGGTGGCCGAAGCCGATGGCGAAGAGGTGGTTGAGGCCGTAGTCGATGCCGCCGAAGCCCAGTCCGGTCACGAAGGCGCCGGCCAGGGCCGTGACCCAGCCCGGCGCGAGCGCGAAGCCCGCCGCGCCCGCGGCCGTGAGCACGTAGGAACCGCCGAGCAGCGCCCGGTCGTTCAGGCGCCGGCGCAGCAGGTGGTAGGCGAGTACGCCCAGGAGCGCGCCGGCGAAGTGGGCGCTGAGGCCGAGCCCGGCCGCGGCGGGGCTGATGCCGTACTCCTCCCTCAGTGCCGGGATCGCGGGGCCGTAGAGCGCCTGGAGCGCACCGATCACGACGAACGCGGCACACGAGGCGGCGATCGCGACCGGCCCGAGGAGGCGGCTCCCCGAGACCTCCGGCCGCTCGGCCTCACTGGTGGCGGACATCGCCCCTCCCCTCGTCCATGGCGCTGCGAACACACGTGGTGTTCAATGCAGCGCCGACTTCACATCTTTGCGCACACAATAAACATCAAGAATGTTCGTTTCAACAGAATCATTGTTCGGAACCCCCTCCGAGGGCCCTCCCGACCCGGCTGTGCTAAAAGCAGACACATGAACGTGAGGGAGAGGCACAAGTTCGTCGTGGAGCTGCTCGTGCAGCAGAACCGCGCGACGGTGGCCGAACTGGCCCGGGCCACCGGTGCGTCCGAGATGACCGTCCGCCGGGACCTGGAGGTCCTGGAGTCCCGCGGCGCGCTCCGCCGGGTGCGGGGCGGCGCCGTGAGCAGCCGGACCGGCGGCGTCGAACCGCCGTACGCGGTCCGCGCCCTGTCCGGGACCCCGGCCAAGGAGCGGCTGGCCCGCACCGTGGTCGGGCTGCTGACGGACGGCGAGACCGTGGCCCTGGACACCGGCACCACCGCCGTCGCGGTCGCCCGGGCCATGGCCGGCCGCCGACTCACCGTCGCCCCGCTCTCGCTGCACGCCGCGTTCGCCCTCTCCGACCAACCCGGCATCCGACTGGTGATGCCGGGAGGTCAGGTCCGCGCCGAGGAGCTCTCCTTCCACGGGCCCACCGCCGTCCGGACCCTCGGTGAGCTGTGCTTCGACACGTTCGTGCTGGGCTGCTGCGGGGTGGACCCGGTGCAGGGCGCCACCGCCTACGACCTCGACGACGTCCAGGTGAAGCGGGCCGCCGTGGCCGCGGCACAGCGGGTGGTGCTCGTCGCCACCGCCGACAAGCTGGGCCGTACGGCGCTGGGCCGCATCTGCCCGATCGAGCAGGTCACCCTCGTCGTCACCGACGCCCCCGCCGACTCCCCGGCGGTCGACGCCCTGCGGGACCGGGGCGTCGACGTCCTGCACCCGGCCCCGGAGGAGGACTGAGGACCGCAGCGCTCTGGCATGATGCCGGAGTGATCGTTCCCATACCCGACGTCGTGCTCCCGGGCCGCCTGGCCGGAGCCGGACATCCCGTCTTCCCGTTATCCTGCGGCCTCGAACTGCGCCCGTGGGCGCCCGACGACGCGCCGGTCCTCGCGGAGTCCTGCCACGACCCGGACGTCCAGCACTGGAACCGGCCCGGACACCTGACCCCGGACGCGGCACGCGAGCGGATCGCCCGGTGGGAGGCCCGCCGGCAGGCCGAGAAGACCGTCGTCTGGGCCGTCGCCGAGCCGCACGGCGGCCGCCCCGTCGGCCTCGTCGGCCTGGCCGACGTCGACCTCCGCGGCGGCAGCGCGGAGTTCGTGTACTGGCTCCTTCCCGCGGGCCGCGGCCGCGGGGCCATGGCCGAGGCCGTCGTCCGGGTCAGCCGCTGGGCACTGGAGGACCTGGGCCTGCACCGGCTCCGCATCACCCACTCCGTCGCCAACACCGCCTCCTGCGCGGTGGCGACCCGTGCGGGCTTCGCCCTGGAGGGCACCCTGCGCAGCGCCCTGCTGCACGCGGACGGCTGGCACGACGAGCACCTGCACGCCCGTGTGCAGGGCGATCCCCCGCCCGCGGGGCGTGCGGGGGAAGCAGGACGCCCGGGGGGCTGAGGTGGGGAGGGCGCGGGACATGTTCGTGTGATCCGGCCGGAACACCCGTCCCGCGGGCCTCGTTGAACCTCGCATGAAGGCATTAGTGACACCGGACGTCCCCGAGACGCTGGACCGCCGGGAAGGCCCGTTCGGCGAGGTCGTGCTGCGGCGCCGGGGGGCCGCGTACGAGATCATCGCGAACGGCTGCTTCCTGATGGACACCTCCGACGGCAGGTCCGAGCGGCTGCTGGTCGACGCCGCGTACCTCGCC
This sequence comes from Streptomyces sp. NPDC029014, assembly GCF_055564695.1. Classification (NCBI taxonomy): domain Bacteria; kingdom Bacillati; phylum Actinomycetota; class Actinomycetes; order Kitasatosporales; family Streptomycetaceae; genus Streptomyces; species Streptomyces sp. NPDC029014. Next base: position 44,740 of record NZ_JBVHVT010000066.1, on the reverse strand, counting down.
CTCGACCCGCCGCCCGGCGCGCCCGCGCCGTCCGTGCTGATCGGCGGGCTCGGCGTCGGCTTCTCGCTCGCGCACGCCGCCGCGCAGCAGGGCTGGGGCCGGATCGCCGTCGTCGAACGGGAGGACGCGATCATCGAATGGCACCGGACGGGCCCGCTCGGCGCGGTGTCCGCCGAGGCCCTCGCCGACCCGCGGACGACGGTCCTGCACACCGATCTGGCGGCGTACCTGACGGATTCCGCCGACCGGTACGACGCGCTCTGTCTGGACATCGACAACGGCCCGGACTGGACGGTGGACGAGGAGAACCAGGGGCTGTACTCCCCCGCCGGACTGGCCTCCTGCCGGGACCGGCTCAACCCGGGCGGGGTCCTCGCCGTCTGGTCGGCGCAGCCCTCCCCCGCCTTCGAACGGGCCCTGCGCGAAGCCGGGTTCGACTCCGTGCGGACGCAGGAGGTCCAGGTGGCCCGCGGGGTGCCCGACGTGGTCCACCTGGCCCGCAGGCCGGCGCCCGACCACGGACCCGCGGACCGCACCGACGACCGGCGGACAGCCGGGTAGTCCCGTCCACGGCCCGACCGACTCAGGGGGATCCATCCCTTGATCTTCGCAGGGAATCCCGGCCTTGAGGCAAGGCCCCCGTGCCGAAACCCGACCCCGGTCGGCCGGGCAGATTTCTGCCCAACGCCGCGAGCGCGAAGGCCGGGCTGAACTGCTCAATCAACGATGCCGGATGGGGGGGTGTTCCTCGCGGTCCTGAACGCCAGGGCTGAAAGCGCCGGACGGGAAATGATCGCCGTGGACCCCCGCAACACCTCCCGGACCTGTCCCGCATGCGGGCACGTCTCAGGGGAGAACCGGCCCACACGGGAGAAGTTCCACTGCGTTGGCTGCGGCCACCAGGCGCACGCGGACACGGTGGGCGCTCTGAACGTTCTACGGGCCGGGCTGGTCCGTCGCGAAGCCCAACCGGCATAGCGAGAAGCCCCCTCATCCATGAGGGGGAGGACTCACGTCACTGCTCCTTCCCGACTTCGACGACACGGTCGTCGTCCGGGCCGCCGACGCCGAAGTCATCGGCGCCGGAACCTCCGTGACGAACCGTCTGCTCGCCGACAGCAGCGCCACTGGCGGCGCGCTCTCCACCATGCGGGTCACCCTCGCCGAGGGGGCGAGATGTTCTACGTGCTGGACGGCACCGCCCTCCTGCTCTCCGGCGACCAGGTGGTCACGGCGGAGCAGGGCGACCTCGTGGCCGTCCCGCCGGGCACCCAGCACGCCTTCGCGGCGGCCCCCGGGGAGACGGCCGACATGCTCGTCGTGATCACTCCGGGCATCGAGCGCTTCGAGTACTTCCGGCACCTGGAGCGCATACGGTTCGGCAAGGTCCCGGTGGAGAGCATCCTCGAGGTGCAGGAGCTGTACGACAACCACTTCGGCACCAGCAGGGTCTGGGGGGAGGCCCTGGCCCGCGGACGCGCCTGACCGGCCCGTCGGCCATTCGGTGGGGCTCCGCCGGGTGCACGGTGTGGGGCCGCGGGCGCCGGGGGGAGCGGACCGATCCTGCCGTGAGTGCTCCTCGTCCGAAAGGCCTCCCCCATGCCGCTGACCCGACGCAAGGACCTCGGACTGCTCGCCCTGCGCATCGGAACGGGCGGCGTGCTGATCGCGCACGGCACGCAGAAGCTGTTCGGCTGGTTCGGCGGGGCCGGCCTCGACGGCACCGCCCGGGCCATGGAGCAGATGGGCTTCACCCCCGGACGCCCGAGCGCCCTGGCCGCCGGCCTCGGCGAGGCCGGCGGCGGCGCCCTCCTCGCCCTGGGGCTCGCGACCCCGGCGGCGGGCGCCGCCGCGGCCGGCGCCATGGCCGGGGCCGTATCGGTGCACGCACCGGCGGGCTTCTTCGCACAGGGCGGCGGCTTCGAGTACCCGGCGTTCCTCGGCTTCGTCTCCGCAGCGCTCGGGGTCTCCGGGCCCGGATGCTTCTCGGTCGACCACCTGACCCGGCACCGGCTGGACCGGCCCGCGGTCCTGCTGGCCGCGTTCACCTTCAGCGCGGCCGCCGCCACGGTGGTGGTCAAGCGGCGCATCGCGGCGATGGAGGCCGCGCAGGCGGCCGCCGCCCGGCAGGACGGGCGCCCCGGCAACGGCGCATAGCGCGCACCGGCCCGCCCGGTTGCCGAGCGGCTGCGGCGGGCGGGACGATCTGCGGATGATCGAACTGCTGCCCGAGACCGGGCTGTTCCTGCCGAACGGTGCCGGCACCCTCCGCTTCGGTACGGACGGGCTCGCCGCCCGGGAGGTGCTGGCCCGCCTGGGCCCGGTCGAGGAGGACCGGGAGCCGGGCACCGGGTGGGGGTACTCGGTCCGCTGGTGCGACCTCACCGTGACGGCCCGCGCAGACGCCCCAACCTCGCAAGCCCCGCTCTCGGAAGCCCCGCCTTCGCAGGCCCCGCCCCTGGACGGCCCGTCCTCGGACAACCGGTCCCCCGACGGCCTTCCGCTGGCCGAGGTCACCGTGCGGCGGGGCGGCTTCCGGCCGTCGTGGCACGGCCCTGTGGCGGCCCCCGTCGCCCTCGACGGCATCGACCTGTTCGGCCATCCCGCCGACGAGGTGCGGGAGGCCCTGGACGCGCACCGGTATCCCGGACTCCTGCTCCCACCTGCCGGCCCGGACGGACATCTGCCCGCGGTGACCCTCCGGGCCGGACCTCGCCCCGACACCGGGCCGGACCTCGCCGCGTACGCCCCCATGTGGACCACCGAGCGGGACTCATGGCAGCTGGAGGTCGCGGGCAGCGGCTACGCGATCGTCACGAAGGGCGAGCGCCCCATGGAGTTGCTGATCTGCCACGAGGAGCTCGCCGAGCAGGTAATCGCCCGGATGCTCGCGGCCGGCGTCGAGATCGCGGGCGGGTGACGCACGGTAAATCTCGCGGGTTCAGGTCGCCATGGCCGGAAATATTTGGCCAATTTGGCGGTAACCGGAATGATGTTCCATCATCGTGACTGCACGTCAGCTATCGGCGTGCGTCGAGGAGGCGGGGGTGCGGGGGTTCCCCCGTACCCACCACCGGCCGATGCGCAGGCGGGCCCGTGCCCTTGCCGCGCCCCGAGGTGGCTCCCGCCCCTGTTCCCGTTCACCTAGGCAAAGGCCCATGTCCGCCCAGCAGCTCTCGGACCTCATACGTTTCGCCCGCCACAACTCGCCCTTCTACCGCGACCTCTACGCGTCCCTGCCGCCGGACGTCGACCGCCTCACCGACCTTCCGGTCGTGGACCAGCAGGAGTTCTGGGCGGCCAACACCCTCCACGACAACCGGGTGCTGACCGGCCCGCTCAGCGAGGCCACCGTCTACAAGACCGGCGGCACCACCGGCTCGCCCAAGTTCTCCGTCTACACCCGCGACGAATGGCGCACCTTCGTCAGCGCCTTCGGTCAGGGGCTCGTGGACACGGGCCTGCGCCCGGGGCACCGCGTCGCCGACCTCTTCTACGCCGGTGAGCTGTACGCCAGCTTCCTGTTCCTCCTGGACTCCCTGACCCACGCGCCCGTGGACAACGTCCGCCTGCCCATCGGCGGCGCCGCCCCGCTGGAGTCGACGGTACCCACGCTGCGCGACCTCGCGGCCCAGGTACTGACCGGCACGCCGACCACGCTGTGCCGGCTGGCCGAGCACGTCATCGCGGCCGGCGTCCGGCTCGACTCCGTGGAGTTGCTGCTCTTCGGCGGTGAGGCCCTCTTCGACGACCAGCGGCGGCTGCTGGCCACCGCGTTCCCGCACGCCGAGGCCCGCTCCGTCGGGTACGCGAGCGTGGACGCCGGTCTGCTCGGCCGCCCGGTGCCCGGCCCCGACGCCCGGGTGCACCGGGCCTTCACACCGCACTCGGTCGTCGAGATCCTCGACGACACCACCGGTGAGCCCGTCACCGAGCCGGGGCGGCCCGGCCGGGTCGTGGTCACCAGCCTGTTCCGGCGCCTGATGCCGGTCATCCGCTACCCCGCGGGCGACCGGGCCGAGTGGACGGGCACCGGGGAGGGCCACTTCCGGATCCTCGGGCGCGCCGAGGAGGGCGTACGGGTGGGCCCGGTCTCCCTCTACACGCAGGACGCCCAGCAGGCCGTGGCCGCGGCGGACACCGCCGGGCGGGTCGTCGGCATGCAGCTCGTCGTACGCCGCTGGGAGGGCCGGGACGGACTCGTGCTGCGGCTGGCGACGGCGCCCGGGGACGGCAGGGGTGCCGGCGACGGCGCCGACGCGGACCGCCGGCCGGGCGGACTGGAGGCGCTGGCCCGGGCCGTCGTCACGGAGCTGGAGACCGTACGGCCGCTGTACCCGGACAGTGTGCGCGCCGGGTTCGTGCACCCGCTGTCCGTGGAGTGGGCCCGCCACCGGGACCTCGCCGTCAACCCGCGCTCGGGCAAGCTCGTCCGCGTCCTGGACGAGAGGCCGACCGCATGAGCGCCGTCACCGAACCCCAGACCCCTGTCGGGGCCCCGGCCGCGGCCACCGACCGGCCCGGGACCGGCGGCCGGCGGCTGCCGCTCGTCCTGCGCAACCGTGCCTTCGGGGCCGTCTGGCTGGGCCAGGTCCTCACCCAGGGGGCCGTGCGCATGTTCCAGGTCGGCGTGTCATGGTGGCTCGTCGCCTACGCCGTGCAGGACGCCGGCGGACTGGCCTCCGGGCTGTTCATGGCCGTCTGCACGCTGCCCGCCGTGGCCCTGGCGCCCCTGGTGGCCCGCGCCGTCGCCCGGTTCGCGCACCGCTCGGTGCTGCGGACCGCCGCCGCAGCGGCCGGAGCCGCCGCGGCCGGTCTCGCCCTGTGGGCGCAGGGCAGCGGCCTGCCGGTGGCCGCCGTGTACGGCGCCGCCCTCGCCCTGGCCACCTGCCAGGCCTTCTTCGACCCGTGCCTGACCACGTCGGTGCCCGAACTCGTCGACGACGCCGACATCGAGACCGCCACCGGTTTCGAACTGTCCACCCAGTCCCTGGCCGGCCTGGGCGGGGCCCTGCTCGGCGCCCTGACCGTGGACCGGGCCGGCGTGGCCGGGCTCGCCGCCGGGTGTGCCGCCGCCTACCTGCTCGCCGCCGTCCTCGTCGCGACGGCGCGGTTCCGCACCGCCGCGGCGGCCCATGGAGCGGCAGCCGCCGACGGCGGCGCCGGCGCCGACGGGCCGTCCGCGGTGGCCGGGCAGCGCCGCACGCTGCGCGGGATCCTCGGCGAACTGCCCTACGTACGAAGGATCCTGGTCTGTTTCACCGCGGCGAACCTCTTCACCGCCGCCGTGTTCGTCGTCATCCCCCTCTACACCCGGTCCGTCCTGCAGGGCGGCGGCGGTACCGTGGCCCTGCTGGAGGCCTCCCTCGGCACCGGCGCGCTCATCGGCGCCTTCACCGGCACCCGGGTCCCGGGCCGGCCCGCCGTCGCCGGCGCGTACTGCCTGGGGCTGATGGCCGTCGCCCTGGCCCTGCCCGGCCTGGCCCCGCTGCGCCCGGTGTTCGCGGGCTGCCTGGTCGTGGCCGGCTGGTGCGCCGGGGCCGTCAGCGTCCGCTTCGTCGCCCTCTTCCAGCGGCTGGTGCCCGCCGCCGACAAGCCCGGCTTCTTCGCCGTGATGCAGGCCGTGCTCGGCGCCTCCCTGCCGGTGGCCTCGCTGGTCTTCGGCTCGGCCGGCGACCACCTCTCGCCGCAGACGCTGTGCCTGGTGCAGGGCATCGGGCTGCTGCCCGCCGCCTGCGCCCTGGCCCTGCTCGGCCGGCACCACCCGGAACCCGCGGAGGCGGAGGCCGGAGCAAGGGCAGGAGCGGAAACGGACGCGCATGCCGAGGCGGAGGCGGATGCCGTCGGCGGCGCGGCCGCCCGGCCGGCGGGAGGCGCGCGGTGAACCCCGTCATCACCCCGGCCGCCCGCGCGGACATCGCCGAACTGCGCCAGCTCTACTACGCCGTCTACGGACCTCACTACCCCGTCGCCCTCGGCACCGACCCCGCCGAGATGGCGCGGCTCATCGCCGACCCGCACTCCCTGTGGCTGGTCGGCCGCTGCCCCGACTCCGGCGCCCTGACCGCCTCGGCCGCCATCCACGGCGAGGCCGGCAGCCGCATCGGCCGTCTGGAAGGCATCGCCGTGCACCCCGAGCACCGCTCGGGCGGCCTGGCCGCGGCCCTGACCGAGGAACTGTGCACCCGGATGCTGGACTCCGGGCGCCTGGACTCCGTGTACGCCACCGTCCGGACGGTCAGCGCAGGCCCGCAGCGCGTCGTCGCCCGCAACGGCTTCCGCCCGCTGGGCATCCTGCCCAACGCGGTGGATCTCAGCAGCCGAGAGAGCCTCGCGCTCTACGCGCGTCATTCCGCGGGGGTGCTCGACCGCCGGATGCCCGTCGCCGAAGTGCCCGCCGCGCTGCTGCCGTTGCTGCGGACGGCCGAGGGCGCGCTCGGCATCCGCTACGCGGAGGTCCGGGCCGCCGCGGCCCCCTCCACCCCCGCTACCCCCTCCACCCCCTCCACCCCCTCCGCCCCCGCTACCCCCGGCGCCCCGCCGGTCACCGCGCCGCCGGCGCCGGAGGCCGCCATGCGACTGGAGGTGATCGAGGCCCCGGCGTTCGTCCGCCGCCGGTTCCGCGACCACTTCCCGGGCGCGGAGGGCTGGTTCTACCCGCTGCACACCCCCAACGTGCTGCTCACCCCCGAGGACGGCCGGTTCGAGGTGTACGCCTACCTCAACCGCGCCGGCGGCTACTGCTCCCTGCTGACCGCCCACCCGGACCCCGCCGCGGCGGCCGCCCACCTCGAACCGGTCACCCGGGCCCTGGCCCGCGCGGGCGCCGGCTACGTGGAGGCCCTGGTGCCGCTCGCGCACCAGGAGGCCCTCGCGGCCTTCCTGGCCCAGGGGTTCGTGGCCGGTGCGCTGTACCCGGCGATGCGCGCGGACGGCGACGGGTTCCACGACTACGTCGTGCTGTCCCGCTCCACCGAGCGCATCGACTTCCGCGGCGTCGCCGTCGAGCCGCCGCTCCAGCCCTATCTGGACTGCTACGTGTCGGCCTGGGCGTCGACGCACCTGCCCACACCACCCGAGGTTGCCCGATGAACCCCCATCTCGCCCCGGTCGGCGTGCCCGACCCCGCCCTCCTGCCGCACGTGCAGCAACTGTGCGACCTGACCGACCCGTACGCCTCCGGGCCCGCCGAGGACGAGCTGTTCGCCGCCGCCATGGCGGAGATCAACGCCTGGCACGCCGAACGGTCCCCGTTCTTCCGCTCGTTGTACGCGGCCACGCCCGCGGCGGAGGGCGGGGCGTACCGCACGCCGCTGGTCCACGCGAACTTCTTCAAGCGGCACGAGGTGCTGTCCATCCCCCGCGAGGACGTCGAACTGCACCTGACCTCCTCCGGCACCACCGGCCAGAAGTCGCAGATGTTCTTCGACCACTGGACGATCCGCTCCGCCCAGCGCATGGTCGCCCGGATCTTCGAGCGCAACGGCTGGATCACCCCCGAGCAGGAGGTCAACTACCTGCTCTACAGCTACGAGCCGGCGCCGTCGCTGAACCTCGGCACCGCCTTCACCGACAACTACCTCTGCGACTTCGCCCCGGCGCGCAGCGTCGAGTACGCCCTGCGCAACACGGGCGGCGGCGCGGGCGGCGACCACGAGTTCGACCCGTTCGGCTGCATCGCCGCGCTGCGCCGCTTCGAACGGGACGACGCGCCGGTCCGCATCCTCGGCTTCCCCGCCTTCCTGTGGTTCACCCTGGAACGGATGCGGGCCATGGGCGTGCCGCCGCTGCGGCTGCCCGAGGGCTCCCTCGTCGTCCTCGGCGGCGGCTGGAAGGGGCACGCCGACCGGCGGATCGGCAAGGAGGAGCTGTACGCGCGGGTCACCGAGCAGCTCGGGATCCCCGGCGAGCGGATCCGGGACACCTTCGGCTCGGTCGAACACTGCATCCCGTACATCGAGTGCGAGCGGCACCGGCTGCACGCGCCCGTCTGGTCGCGGGTGACGATCCGCTCCACTCGCACCCTGGAGCCGCTGCCGTTCGGGGAGCGGGGCTACCTGCACCTGGTGTCCCCGTACATCACGTCCGTGCCCGCGCAGAGCGTGGTGATGGGTGACCTGGCCTCGCTCGAACCCGGGGAGGCCTGCGGGTGCGGGCTGCGGACCCCCTGGTTCACCGTCCACGGCCGGGCCGGGGTGAGCCGCAACCGGAGCTGCGCGGTGGCCGCGGCGGAACTGATGAAGGGAATGGCGTGACCGTGAGCATGACCGTCGACGGAGACCTGGCCGTGACCGTGGCCGTGACCGCGTACGAGAACGGCGGCGGGCCGACCGCCGACGCACCGCACTACTGGCAGGGCGCCTTCACGGGCGACGAGGAAGCCGGGCGCCGGCTCGCCGAACTCCCGGCCGCGGTCGAGGCCGCGCTGGGCACCCCGCTGGAGACCGAGACCGTCCTGGCCGCCTGCGACGCCCTGGCCGGCGCCCTCCTCGATCCGGAGCACCCGGTGCACGCCCGGCTGGCGGCGCACCTGCCCGAGGGCGAGGACCCGGCGCTCCTGGCGGAGCTCGGCCACCACCTCGGCCGCCGGGAGCTGACCCGCAAGCTGCGCCGCGAGCTGGGCGGTTCCGCGCCCGGCCGGCTGAACCGGCCCGACCCGCGCGAGGCGGTGTACGAGGCGTGGGCGCCGGTGGGCATGGTCGCGCACATCGCTCCGGGCAACGCGGCCACCGTGGCCCCGCTGAGCATCGTGGAGGGCCTGCTCGCAGGGAACGTCAACGTCCTCAAGACCAGCAGCGCCGACTCCCTCTTCCCGCAGGCCCTGATGGCCGAGCTGGCCGCCCTGGACCCCAGCGGGGCGCTGGCCGCGCGGATCGTCGTGCTGCGCTTCGGGTCGTCCCGGCAGGAGTGGCTGCGCCTGATGTGCGCGCCCGCGGACGCCGTCGCCGTCTGGGGCGGCGAGGCCGCGGTCGCGGGGGTGGCCGCGCACGTGCCGGCCGGCTGCCGGCTGGTGGAGTGGGGGCACCGGATCTCGTTCGCGTACCTGACCGGCGACGCCTGGTCGGACGGGGACGCGCTGGACGCCCTCGCCGGGGACGTGTGCCGGCACGAGCAGCAGGCCTGTTCGAGCCCGCAGGTGGTCTACCTGGACACCGAGGACCAGGCCGAGGTCTTCGCGTTCGCGGAGCGGTTCGCGGGCGTCCTCGCGGCCCGGTCCGCGGCCGCCCCGCCGCCCGGCGCCGCGGGCGGGGACCGGGACCCGGCCGAGGAGGCCGAGCTGACCACCACGGAGCTGGTGGCCCGGCTGGAGGAACACCTCGGTCTGACCCGGGTGTTCGCCGCGGACGACGGCTCGTGGCGGGTCATGGCCGACACCCGGTCCCCGTTGACGGCGTCCCCGCTGCACCGCAGCGTGTGGGTCAAGCCGCTGCCGCGCGAGCGGATGATCGCGACCCTGCGGCCGATGCGCCGCTACCTGCAGACCGCGGGCATCGCCGGCAGCAGGACGGACATCGCCGAGCTGTCGCGCACCGCCCTGGCGGCCGGCGTCACCCGGGTCACGCCCGTGGGCGCCATGCTCGACAGCTACACGGGCGAGCCGCACGACGGGGTGTACGCGCTGCAGCGCTACAGCCGCCGCGTCGCGGTCCAGGCCGATCCGGACCGGTTCGCCACCACCGCCTGCCTGGACGACCTGGCCGGGCCCGTGCTGCTGCCGGCGCCCGCCGGCCCGCTGCTGGGCAAGGAGGAGGTGCAGGAGCGCAACGGCCGGGTGGACCGCGCCGACGCGGAGCTGTACTTCCACAGCGGCGGCAGCACGGGCGCCCCGGCGCTGTCGCTGTTCAGCTACGACGACTACGACGCGCAGATGCACGCCGCGGCCCGCGGCCTGCTCGCCGCCGGCTACGACCCGGTCGGGGACCGTACCGCCAACCTCTTCTACTGCGGCGGCATGTACGGCAGCTTCATCAGCTTCTTCTCCATCCTGGAGCGGCTCGGCGGGGTCCAGCTCCCGCTGGCCGCCGGGCCCGACCACCGCGCGACGGCGCGGGCCCTGATCGACCACGGGGCGACCACCCTCTTCGGCATGCCCTCCTACCTGTGGCAGCTGCTGCACGCGGAGGCGGACGCGCTGCGCGCCTACGGGGGCCTGCGCAAGGTGTTCTACGGCGGCGAGCGCTTCACGCCGGAGCAGCAGCGGACGCTGGAGGACGAGTTCGGCATCGAGGTGGTCCGCTCCATCACCTACGGCAGCACCGACCTCGGCCCGCTGGGCTACCAGTGCACCGAGAGCACGGGCGGGGTCCACCACCTCCACGCCGACCTGCACACCATGGAGATCCTCGACCCCGACGCGGACCGGCCGGTCGAGCCGGGCGCGACGGGCCGGCTCGTGTTCACCACGCACGCGCGGCGCGGCCAGCAGCTGGGCCGGTACGTCATCGGCGACCTGGGGCGGGCCGTGCCGGGCCGCTGCCCGTGCGGCAGCCACGCCCCGCGCTTCGAGCTGCAGGGCCGCACCGGCGACGTGATGCGGGTGGCGACGTACTTCCTCAACCACCGCCGCTTCGTGACCCTGGCGGAGGAGCAGGGCGGCCACCGCGGCGAGCTGCAGGTCCTGCTCGGCAACGGGGAGGCGCGCGAGCGGCTGACGGTGCGGGTGGAGCGCTCCGCCGGGACGGACCCGGAGCGGTTGCGCGAGGTGTTCCTGGCCGGCTACCCCGACCTCCGCTCGGCGGTGTCGGAGCGGCTGCTGGACCTGGTGGTCGAGGCGGTCGACGGCGCGTCGCTGGACCGCAGCCCCACGAGCGGCAAGCTCCGCTCCGTGGTGGACGGCCGCCGCTAGGCCTGGTCGGGGTCGAGGGGGCGGGGCCCGGCCCGACCCCTCGGCCCGGCTGCGGCCCCGGCTGCGGCTGCGGCCCCGGCTGCGGCTGCGGCCCCGGCTCCGGCCCGGCTAGTGCTGTGACCGCATAGGTTCACCGGGTTGCTCGTTGTGCTGGTCGGAAGTGACGGCTTCCAACCCAGCATGGTCGGGCGGGATGGCACCACAGGTCAGGGTCCGCAGGCTGACGGAGCAGGAGGGACAGAAGCTCCAGCAGACTGTTCGGCGGGGCAGCACCAGCTCGGTGCGGTTTCGGCGGGCGATGATGCTGCTGGCCTCGGCCGGCGGTAGCAAGGTCCCGGTGATCGCGCGTCTGGTCCAGGCGGACGAGGGCACCGTCCGTGACGTGATCCACCGCTTCAACGAGATCGGGCTCGCATGCCTCAACCCTCAGTGGGCGGGAGGCCGTCCCCGCCTGCTGAGCAGTGACGATGAGGACTTCGTCATTCAGACGGCCACCACCCGCCCCACCGTGCTGGGCAAGCCCTTCACCCGCTGGTCGGTCCGCAAACTGGTCGATCACCTGCGACGCAACGTCGCCAGGCCGGTTCGGATCGGCCGTGAGGCCCTGCGGTGCTTACTGTCTCGCCGGGGGATCACCTTCCAGCGGACGAAGACCTGGAAGGAATCCCCGGACCCGGCCTTCGACGCCAAGCTGGCCCGGATCGAGTACGCGCTTAACGAGCGGCCGGACCGCACGTTCGCCTTCGACGAGTTTGCCCTCTGGGCATCCGCCCCACCGTCGGCTCCTGCTGGAAGAAGCAGGGCAGCCCCGACCGGCTGCCGGCCACCTACCGCCGCACCCACGGAATCACCTACTTCCACGGCTGCTACTCGGTCGGCGACGACAAGTTGTGGGGTATCAACCGGCGCCGCAAGGGCAGCGACCACACCTGGTCCGCCCTGCGGTCGATCCGGGCCGCCCGCCCGGACGGCGGGCCGATCTACGTGATCCTCGACAACCTCTCGGCCCATCTGAACTGGAAGATCCGCAGGTGGGCGGCGAAGAACAAGGTCGAGTTGTGCTTCACACCCACCTACGCGTCCTGGGCCAACCCCATCGAGGCCCACTTCGGGCCGCTCCGGCAGTTCACCCTGGCCAACTCCCACCATCCGAACCACACCGTCCAGACCCGGGCCCTGCACGCCTACCTGCGCTGGCGGAACAACAACGCCCGCCACCCCGACGTCTTGGCCGCCCAGCGACGCGAACGCGCCCGCATCCGCAGCGAGCGAGGTGTCCGCTGGGGCGGCAGACCACTACCGACCGCAGCCTGACATCACCGCCCCGACCACCGGAACTGCTCGTCCTCCGGTTCCTCCCGCCGCTCCAGCACTCCTGCGGCGACCAGCTGAAGAAGCACCTCGTGAAGAGCGTTCCCCAACGGGTTGTCGGTCCAGAACACGCCCTTGACCTGCGTGAACGTCACAGACTCGTCAAAGATCCCCAGCGAACGGCCCACCACGAAGGCAGCACCGTCCCAATCAGTCCAGCCAGCCATGCCCTCGGAAAGATCCACAAGCCGATCCTGCCAGCACACGCCCTAACCCGGTGAACCTTCCCGGTCACAGCACTAGTCGGCGTCCGGGGCCTCGATCGGCGTGCGGCGGCGGACCTGGTCCTCCTGGGCCAGTCGCCGCAGCAGTTCGAGTACCGGGGCGGACAGGGCGAACACGACGACCGCCTGCTCCGCCAGCGCCGCCGAGTCACAGAAGGCGGCGGCGCGGCGCAGGTCGAGGCGGGCGACGGAGTCGGCCAGCTCGGCGTAGGCGAGGAGGCCGTCCGGCCGGTACCCGGCGTCGAGCCGCCTGAGCTGCTTGAGCGCCGTGGTGAGCCCCCGTACGTGCGGGGAGGTGTCGGGGACCTGCCAGTCCATGGTCGCGATCAGCGCGGCGACGTCCGCCTCGGCGGCCGTCTCGGCCTCGGCCTCCTGCTCGGAGTCCCCGGCGGGGGCCTCCGCCACCGGTACGGGGAGGGCGTAGCTGATCGCGCCGAGGGCGGCGTCGGTGGTGTCGGCGCGGTCGACCGCGGCGAGGACCTCACGGGTGGCGGCGATGGAGAGCCCGCCCAGGCTGGTGAGCGCCTTGATCAGCCGGAGTCGGTGGACGTGCTCCTCCCCGTACTCGGCCAGGGTCGCGGCCGTGGCCCGGCCGGCGGGCAGCAGACCCTCGCGGCGGAAGTACTTGATGCTGGCGACCGGCACGCCGGTGCTGCGGCTGAGCTCCGAGATCCTCATCGGCTACCTCGCTGTGGTGCGGCCGGGCTGGACCGCCGCCGTCGTCGTCGATTGGACACCCTAAGAAGATACTGCCACTATCTAGTACTGGATACCTTGAATATCTAACTACTCCATGTAATCACCCTGGAGCTGCCATGCCTTCGCCCCAGCCGTCCGCCCCGTCCCCCACAGCACCCTCGGAGCCCTCCTCCGTCCTGCGCAGCCCACGGCTGTGGCTCGGCACGGGCGCGATCCTCGCGGTGGTCTCGACGCTGTTCGCGCTGCTGTACGTCGGCGGCAACGTCAACCCGAAGGGGAACCTGCGCGACCTGCCCGTCGCACTGGTCAACAGCGACCGGGGCGCCGACTCGGGCGGCAAGCACGTCAACTTCGGCGAGCAGGTCGTCACCGGGATCCAGAAGTCCGCGTCGGCCAACAAGAGCATCTCCTGGCAGGTGCTCAGCCGTGCGGAGGCCGACGAGCGGCTCGGCCAGGGCAAGCTCTACGGCGCCCTCGTCGTCCCGGAGGACTTCACCGCGTCGGTGTCGGCCCTGGCCGCACCGCCGGCCCAGGCCCAGGCCCAGGCCCAGAACCCGGCGCAGGCCCAGGCCAAGGCACAGGGGCAGCCCCAGGCCCAGCCGCAGGGTCAGGGCCAGGCACAGCCCCAGCCGGTGCGCCCGAAGCTGACGGTGCTGACCAACCAGTCGGCCGGTAGCTTCGGCTCGTCCATGGCCTCCCAGGCGAGCCAGCAGGCCGCCCACGCCGCCTCCGCGCAGCTCGGCAAGGAGCTCCTCGCCCGGGTGTCCGCCCAGGGTGCGGCCGCCGCCCAGCTGCCCCCGGCCGCCAAGCTGATGCTGGCCGACCCGGCCGCCGTGGAGGTCGCCGACGGGCATCCGGTCGGCGCGCGCAGCGCGATGGGCCTGAGCGCGTTCTACTACGCCCTGGTCCTGCTGGTGTGCGGCATGCTCGGCGCCAACGTGATCAACTCCCAGGTCGACAACGCGCTCGGCTACCTGCACACCGACTACGGCCCGATCCGCCGGCGCACCCCGGTCCGGCACACGAGCCGTGTGCGCACCCTGGCCATCGGCGCCCTCATGATGCTGGGCCTGTCGGTCGTGATGGGCTCCCTGATCGAGGCCACGACGGTGGGCCTGCTCGACATGGACGCCTCCCACCTGGGCCTGTTGTGGCTGTACTCGGTGGCCACCATCGCGGTCGTCGGCATCAGCGGTCTCGCCCTGCTGGCCGCCTTCGGCACGCCCGGCATGCTGATCTCCACCATCGTCTTCATCGCGATGGCCGTCCCGTCGTCCGGTGCGACCGTGCCGCTGGAGGCGCTGCCCGGGTTCTTCCGTACGCTCGCCGAGTTCGAGCCGCTCCGGCAGCTGACCGGCGGCCTGCGCTCCATCCTGTACTACGGTGCGCAGGGCGACGCCGGCCTCACCCGGGCCTGGGCCGCCATGGGCATCGCGCTCGCCGTCTCCGTGGTGTTCGGCTTCGGCATCACCCGCTTCTACGACCGCAAGGGCCTGCACCGCATCCCGCAGACCGCCGAGGCCCCGGCCGCCGCCTCCTCGGCGTCCGCCGCGCTCTGACCGCCGGCTCCTCCCCCTTCGGGCCGCGCCCTTCCCGGGCGCGGCCCGACGTGCGTTCCGCGTCAGCCGCGGGGCGTCCAGAGTTCGACCAGGCGGGCCGCCTTCCACGCGAGGCTTCCCCAGCCGCCGTTCACGGCGAACACGGCGATGGCGCTGGTGGGGAAGGACTTCCCGAGGCGGGCGACCAGCTTCTCCGGCCCGTCGCCGCACAGTCCCACCGCGAGCTCGTGCACGGCCGGGTTGTGGCCGACGACCAGCAGACCGGTCAGCTCGTCCGCCTGCTCCCCGAGCACACCGAGCAGTTCCTGCGCGTCGGCCTGGTACAGCCGGTCGTCGAAGACGGTGGGTGGGGGGTCGGCGAGCGCGGGGAGCATGAGCTGCCAGGTCTGCCGGGTCCGCCGGGCCGGCGAGCACAGCGCGAGGTCGACGGCGAACCCGAACGCGGCGAGTCTGCGGCCCGCCTCCGGGGCGTCGCCACGCCCCCGGTGGGCGAGCTCGCGCTCGAAGTCCTCGACGTCCGTGGCCTCTCGGGGCACCGCCTTCGCATGGCGGACCACCACGATCCGGCGCTCGATGTCCGGCACCGTCCACACCTCCCATGGCCCGGCCCGCCGGTCCCCCGCGCGGCCCCCGTGCCGGGCGCTCCTCGTCCTCGGCGACCCGGGTCCGGAACCGCCCCCTTCCGCTTTCCCCGGCCGGCCCCGCGGCAAGCGCGGCCGAACGGTGGACGCGCAGGACGGCCTGAAGCAGATCCGGCCCGACCGGCGGCCGACGGCGGCCGGTTTCGCTCGGGTGGGGCATGCAGAATCGATTACCTGCATGGCGTTCGGGAAGCCGGCCGTGCCCGTCGCCTACCGTGACCGGCGTTGCTCCACAGCCGCCCCGGCCCACGCCGGACCCCTCGAAAGGTGATCGAGGCATGAGCCAGTCCACCCGGGCAGTCGGCCGCGGACTCGACGCCGCCGGCACCGCCGCGCCGGCCGTCGCCGGGGTCGCCGAGAACCTCCGCTTCCTCGCCACCCACACCCTGCCGGCTTTCGTCCGCGGGTTCGTCAACGCCCGTCCCGTCGTGGTCAAGGCCTATGCCGCGGTCGGCCAGCCCGCCTGGTCGGCGGCCACCCTGCGCGCCCTGCGGGCCCGCCACGGCGGTGCGCCCGTGCTGCTCAAGGGCATGTCCGGGCCCATGCTCGTCCTCCTCGACGAGCCCGAAATCCGCCAGTTCTACGCCGAACCCGTCCGTACGCTGGCCATGGACTCCCCCGACAAGACCGCCGGCCTGGCCGTCCTGGAGCCCACCGGGGTCATCTGCTCGCACGGCGAACTCCGCGAACAGCGACGGCAGATCAACGACGAGGTCGTGGCCGCCCCCGAGGCCGTGCACCCCTGCGGTTCGGAGTACCTCGCCGTGGTCGCGGACGAGGCCCGGCGGCTCGCCTCGCGCAGCCTCCTCGACACGCCGGCGCTGGAACGCGCGATGCAGCGGGTGACCCGCCGGATCGTCCTGGGCGAGGCGGCCGCCGACGACCGGCAGCTCACCGAATGGCTGTTCACCCTGCGCAACGAGGGCAACTGGATGGGCAAGCGCCGCAAGCAGACCCAGGCGGCGCGGAGCCTGTACGCCCGGGCCAACGCGCGGATCGCCGCCTACGCCGCCGCGGCGCCCGCGCACACCCTGGCCGCCCGGGCCCTCGCCCACCCGGACCCGGACGGCACCCTCGACCCGATCGGCCAGGCCCACCACTGGCTGCTCGCCCTCGACGCGCTCGGCCCCGTCGCCGCCCGCACCCTGCTGCTCATCGCCACCCACCCGGCCGAGCAGGAGGCCGTCTTCGGCGAGGTGTCCGCGGGCGGCGGCCCGCTCCTGCCCCGGCTGCAGGCCTGCGTCCGGGAGTCCTTGCGGCTGTTCCCGCTGGTGCCGGACCTGGTACGGGTCACCCGGGCCCCCACGAGCTGGCGCGGCGCGCCCTACCCCGCGGGCACGTCGGTGCTGGTGCCCGCCCTGTTCCACAACCGGGACCCGCACCGGGTGTCGGCGCCCGACGCGTTCGTACCCGGCCGCTGGCTGGCTCCGGGCGCGACCGGGATCCTGCAGTTCGCGCCGTTCAGCCACGGCGGCGGCCGCTGCCCCGGGGAGAACCTGGGGCTGCTGGTGACCACCGCCCTGTGCGCCGAAATCCTGCGCGCCGACCGCCTCACCGGGGCCCGGCCCGCGCTGCCGTCCTCGGGCCCGCTGCCGCTGATCGTGGACACCGCCGGCATCCGGCTGGGCCTCGTACCCCGCTGACCGCTGACCTGCGCCGACGCCCCGCCCCGTCCCTTCCCGCTCTTCGCCCACCGAGCCGGAGACCGCCGGCCGGCCGAGACCACGAGGCCCCGATGACCGACACCGCCCCCACCACCCGCACCGCCGCCACCGCACCCGAGACACCGCAGCAGCCCGGCAGCTGGGTGACCGCGCCCTACGGGCCGGCCGGACTGCTGGAGCGCCTCGGCTCTGCCGCCTTCGCCGGGATCAACGCCCACTGGGAATGGCACGAACTCCCCCTGCCGCTCGCCCTGCTGAACCTGCGCACCCTCCGCGAGGACCTGCGCCGCAAGAACCTGTACGACACCTTCGGCGCGGGCGGCGAGCGCCCCCGCCGGGCCACCTCCCACCTGCTGCCCTACCGGTCGTACGACGGCTCCGGCTACGACCCGTACGACGAGGACATGGGCCGGGTCGGCACCCGGCTCGACCGCAACGCCCCGCTGGACCTCTCCTACCCGGAGCCGGACGCGGAGCTGATGAGCCCGAGCCCCCGGGAGATCAGCCGCCAGCTGCTGGCCCGCCGCTCCTTCGTGCCGGCCACCACGCTGAACCTCCTCGCGGCGGCCTGGATCCAGTTCCAGATGCACGGCTGGGCCAACCACGGGGACAACACCGCCGTGGACCCGTTCACCGTGCCCCTGGCCCCGGACGACGACTGGGAGGCCCGGGGCGGCACCTGCCCCATGCGGATCAACCGCACCCAGCCCGACCGGGTCGCCCACACCACCCCCGACGCCCCGCCCACGTACGAGAACACGGTCACCCACTGGTGGGACGGCTCCCAGCTGTACGGCAGCGACGAGGAGCGCTGCCGCTCGCTGCGCACCGGCGAGCACGGCAAGCTGGTCCTCGGCGCGGACGGCCGGCTGCCCGCCGACCCCCGCCCGGGCCGGGAGTGCCTGGACTGGACCGGGATGAACCACGACTACTGGGCGGGCCTGTCGCTGCTGCACCACCTGTTCACCAAGGAGCACAACGCGATCTGCGACATGGTCCGCTCCCACCACCCCACCTGGGACGACGAGCGGATCTTCCAGATCGCGCGGCTGGTCAACACCGCCCTGATCGCGAAGATCCACACGGTGGAGTGGACGCCCGGCATCCTCGACACGCCGGCGCTGCACTACGCGATGAACGCCAACTGGTACGGGATGCTGCCCCGCTGGGTGAGCAAGCGGTTCGGCCGGATCGGCTCGGGCGAGATGCTCAGCGGCATCCTCGGCTCCCCCACCGACCACCACGCGGCCCCGTACTCGATGACGGAGGAGTTCGTCTCCGCGTACCGGCTGCACCCCCTCATCCCCGACGAGCTCGCCGTGCACGAACACCGCGGCGGCCGGCTGCGCCGCACCATCGGCTTCGACGAGATGCAGGGCCGCACCACCCGCACGGCCGTCGACGAGTTCGGGATGAGCGACCTCCTGTACACCTTCGGCACCTCCCACCCCGGCGCCCTGGTCCTGCACAACCACCCCGACGCGCTGCGCAACCTGATCCGGCTGTCGGGCGAGCACATGGACCTCGGGACCGTCGACATCCTGCGCGACCGCGAGCGCGGCATCCCCCGCTACAACGCCTACCGGCAGATGCTGCGCAAGCGGCCCGTCAGCTCCTTCGAGGAGCTGACGGGCGGCCACCCGGACGACACGCCGCTGATCAGGGACCTCTACGAGGGCCGGCTCGACCGCGTCGACACCCTCGTCGGCAATCTGGTGGAGCCGCGGCCCGAGGGCTTCGGCTTCAGCGACTCCCTGTTCCGGATCTTCATCCTGATGGCGAGCCGGCGGCTCAAGAGCGACCGCTTCTTCACCACCGACTACCGGCCGGAGGTGTACACCGCGGAGGGCCTGGAGTGGGTCGACCGCAACACCATGGTCACGGTGCTGCTGCGGCACCACCCCGAACTGGCCCCCGCCCTGGACGGCGTCGCCAACGCCTTCGGGCCGTGGAAGGGCCGGTAGGGCACCTGCCCCCGGCCGCCGCGCACGGGGCCGTCGGCTGCGGGACGGCCGCGGGACGGCCGCGTGTGGGGCCGTCCCCGCGGGGCCGTCCCGCAGGGGCCGTCCGCGGCCGGCCGATCACCGTGCGTGTCGGGAGCCCGGTGGGCCGTACGGGGTGTGCGGGGGGACCATGGGGGGTGTGGACGATCGACGTCGTCCGGGTCCGATCCGGGTGGGTGGCCCATGCGTGAGCAGACCTCGATGGAGGAGCTGATCAGCGGCGCCGCGCAGGACGCCGGCGGGTGGCTGGGCGCCCTGCCGGTGGCCCAGGTGGCGACGGGCTCCGACGGCCGGATCGTCCGCTGGAACCATGCCGCCCAGGAACTCCTGGGGTACCCGCCTCCGCAGGTGCTGGGACGGCACATCGCCGACCTGCTGCACCCGGGCGCCGACCGCAGCCTGGGACGGGCCCTGTGGGAGACGGCCGCCACCGGTCGCGGGGTGATGGGCACGGTCACCGCCTGGCACCGCGACGGGCATCCGCTGGAGCTGGAGATCTGGGCCTGCCCGGTGCCCGACCGGAAGGGCTCGGCGTCGGCGGTGCTGGTGTTCGCCGCCGAGGCGCACGCCGCGCGCCGGGTCCGCGGGTCGTCGGCGGTGTGGGAGGGGCTGTTCGCCCGGTCCCCGGTGGGGATCGGCATCCTCGACACCCAGCTGCGCTTCCTGCTGGTCAACCCCGCCCTGGAGCGGATGAACGGCCTGCCGGAGTCCTCCCACATCGGGCGACGGCTCGCCGAGGTGCTGCCCCAGGTGAACGCCGCCGAGATGGAGGAGGCGATGCGGGAGGTCCTGGACACCGGCGAGCCGCTCCTGGACCGGCGGCGCCGGGGGCGTACGCCGGCCGACCCGGACCACGACCGGGTGTGGTCGTGCTCCTACGTCCGGGTCGAGGACCCCTCGGACCGGCCGATCGGGGTGATCGCCACGCTGGTGGACGTCACCGAACAGCAGCGCGACCACACCGCCGCCGCGGTGGGCCGTCGCCGGCTCGCCCTGCTCAGCGAGGCCAGCGTACGGATGGGGGCCAGCCTGGAGCTGGAGCGCACCGCGCAGGAGCTGGCCGACCTCGCCGTGCCGCACCTCGCCGACGTGGTGACCGTCGACGTCCTGGAGAGCCTGGCCCGCGGCGGCGAGCCCGGCATGGGCCTGACCTCGGGGGCGGAGCTGCGGCGCCTGGGCAAGTCGCCGCTGACCGGGCGGGCGCTCGGCGACGTCCTCGCCCCGATCGGGAGGACCCTCGTCTTCCCCGCCGGCGCCCCGTACACCCAGGCCCTCAGCGTCCGCCAGCCGTACGTCCTCGCCCGCTTCGACCAGCGGGCCGTCGCCCTCGCGGCACGCCGCACCGACAAGCCGGCACAGCTGCTCAAGGCGGGCGTGCACTCGTTCATGATGGTCCCCCTGGTCGCCCGTGACCTGGTCCTGGGGGTGGCCACGCTCTACCGGATGCGGCCGGTGGGACCGTTCGGGTCCGACGACGTCGTCCTCGCCGGCGAGCTGGCCGCCCGCGCCGCCATCAGCATCGACAACGCCCGCCTCTACCAGCACGAGCACGAGACCGCGGTGCTGCTCCAGCGCAGCATGCTCCCGCAGCACATCACCCCGCCGACGGGCATCGAGGTGGCCCACCGTTACCTGCCGGCCAGCGACATCAACGAGGTGGGCGGCGACTGGTACGACGTCCTCCAGCTTCCCGACGGCAGGGCCGCGCTGCTGATCGGCGACGTCATGGGGCACGGCATGGCCGCGGCCGCGGTGATGGGCCGGCTGTCCGCGAGCGTACGGGCGCTGGGGCGCCTGGACCTGCCGCCGACGGACATGCTGCACCAGCTGGAGGCGGCCCTCGCCGACCTCGCCGAGCCGATGCTCGCCACCTTCCTCTACGTCACCTGCGACCCGCGGACCGGCGAATGCACGATCACCCGCGCCGGGCACCCCCCGCCGGTGGCGGTGCGACCGGACGGCACCGCCCAGGTGGTCAGCAGTCCGCCCGGGGTCCCGCTGGGCGTCGGCGGCATCGACTTCACCACCACCCGCCTGCCCCTGCCGCCGGGCTCCCTGCTGGTCCTGTACACGGACGGGCTGATCGAGGCCCGGGGCACCGACATCGACGAGCGGCTCGGGGAGCTCACCCGGCTGCTCACCGAACCCCACCGCCCCCTGGACCACCTGTGCGACACCCTGGTCACGGGCCTGGTCCCCGCCTCCGCGGACGACGACATCGCCATCCTCATCGCCCGCGTCGGCAACTGACGCCCCCTCGCCCCCGTGGGACCCGCCTCGGTCGGCCCCGACTCGACGCGTCCCGGCCCGTACCGGTCCGGCCCAAAGGCGGAACGGGGTGGTTTGATGCCGACTCAGGGGTTTTGTGGCCGTTGATCGACCTTGAGGACGTCACCTGTGCTGCGCAAGCAGAAGCGAGCCCCGGGAGCGGCTCCGGGCCCGGCGCTGCCGTGGTGCCTGGCCGCGGGGTTCTTCCTCGCGTACGCCACGCTGTCGGTGAGGCTGCACCGGCGGATGCTGACCTACGGCTACGACCTCGGGATCTTCGAACAGGCCGTGCGCTCGTACGCGGGGGGCCGTCTCCCCGTGTCCGCCCTGAAGGGGCCCGGTTTCAGGCTGCTGGGCGACCACTTCTCCCCGGTGCTCGCCACGCTCGCCCCCTTCTACCGGCTCGTCCCCTCACCCGTGACCCTGCTGGTCGCGCAGGCCGCCCTGCTCGCCGTGTCCGTGGTGCCGCTGAGCCGCTGGGCGCACCAGGCGTACGGTACGGCCGCCGGGCTCGTGGTCGGCCTCGGGTACGGCGCGTCCTGGGGCATCGCCGCGGCCGTCGAGTTCGACTTCCACGAGATCTGCTTCGCCGTCCCGCTGCTGGCCTTCTCGGTCACCGCCCTGGGCAACGGGCGTTGGCGCGCCGCGGCCGCCTGGGCCCTGCCCCTGCTGCTGGTGAAGGAGGACCTCGGGGCGACCGTCGCCCTGATCGGCGCCTACATCGCCTGGCGGGGGCCCCGGCGGCTGGGGCTCGCCACCGCCGCGGCCGGGGTCGCGGGTACCCTGCTGGAGGTCCTGGTGATCATCCCGGCCTTCAACCCCGAGCACCGGTACGCCTACACGGGCGTCCTGACCGGGGGCGGGGCGGGCGGCGGGGCCCTGGCGCGCCTCCTGCACCTGCCCCTCGACCTGGTCACACCGCAACCCAAGGCCACCACCCTGGTCCTGCTGCTGGCCCCGGTCGCGTTCATGGCGCTGCGCTCACCGCTGATCGTGCTGGCGCTGCCCACGCTGGCCTGGCGCTTCCTCTCCGACACCCCCGCCTACTGGGGCACCGTCTACCACTACAGCGCCGTCCTGATGCCGATCGTCTTCGGCGCGTTCGTCCACTGCCTGGGGCTGTGGGCGCCCGGCGACTCGGCGCAGGACCGCCGGACCGTGCGGGTCGCCCTCACCATCAGTGCCGCCACGACGCTCCTGCTGCTGCCGCAGTTCCCGCTGGCCCGGTTCGCCGACCGGGCGACCTGGCAGACGCCGCCGCGCGCCGCCGCCGCCCACCGCCTGATGGACCGGATCCCCGACGGCGCGACCGTCGCCGCGTCCAACCGGCTCGTCCCCCAGCTCACCGACCGCTGCACGGTCACCCTGTTCGGCTTCCCCGGCATCCCGCTCACCGCCGAATGGATCGTCGTCGACGCCCATGACCCGATGGGCTTCCCCCTGTCGGCCGAGGACGAGGCCCGGGCACTCCGGGACGCCCGCGACGCCGGCTGGCGCACGGTCGCCGAGGACGACGGATTCGTGCTGCTGCGCCGCTCCCCGGCCTGAGGCCGGCACGCCCCGACGATCCGGCCGGGTGCGGGTGATCGGGTGATCGGGTGACGGACCTCGCGTCCGCCCGCCCTTGCGGGGCCGGTGGGGTTCACCGCCATACACGAGGACTGGGGACGACTCGACTCGACGCTCGACGACCTCGGGTGCGGCCGTTCCTGGGCCGACGTCCACCGCGCCAAGAGGATGGAGCTGACCTGCCCGGAGTGCCGCGGCCAGGTCTTCGCCCGCGTCTCGCAGCACCGGGCCCGGCACTTCTACCACAAGGTCCGGCCGCTCCACTGCGCGCTGGCGTACGAGTCGCCCGAACACCACCTGTTGAAGCTGGAGCTGGCCATGGCGGCCCGGGCGGCGGGGTGGCACGCGGAGCTGGAGGTGGGCTCCGCGGCCCGGGACTGGCGTGCGGACGTCCTCGTCCACGACGACCGGGGCGAACCGCTCATGGCCCTGGAGGCGCAGCTGTCCCCCATGACCGCGGACGACGGGCTGGCGCGCACCGCCCGCTACGCGCGCGACGGCGTCGCGGTGTGCTGGGTGGCGCTGCACCACCGCCCGTGGCAAAGGGTCGTGCCGTCGCTGCAGGTGTACCCTCCGCCGGGGCGCGGGCAGAGCTGGACGGTGCACCACGGGATGGCCCGGTACGTCTGGAATCCGCGCACGCTTCGGGCCCCCGCGGCGTGGGAGCACATCAGGCGCCCGCTCGGCGATGCGGTCGCGTGGATCCTCGACGGCCGGGTCCGGGCGCACACGGGGCGGGACGGCTCGGTGTGGTGGACGGCGCCCGCGTACGTGGACCTGGCCGTGGCGCGGGCGCGTCTGGAAGCCGATGCGGAGGCGCAGGAGCGGGCCGCCGCGGCCGAGCAGACCCGGCAGGAGGCCGAGGAACGGGCGCGGCGGCGGGCCGAGTTGCGGGCCCGGCAGGAGGAGCAGGAACGGGCGGAGGAGCTGGAGCGGCAGGAGGAACTGGCCCGGCTGGCCGGCTTCTTCGCGTACTGCGGGATCGATCCCGCGGAGTGGGGCGCCTTCACCGGGATGGTGCGGGACGCCTCGGGGAAGCGGGTGTTCTTCGGCGACCAGAGCCGCGCGCACGGCGACGGGTTGCTGGTCCACACGGTGTCGAGCCGGGAGGGGATCCGCAGGCTGGCCGGGGTGGTCTGCCCCCGCCCGGAAGCCCTCGGGGCGTGGCCGCACGACCTGACGATACTGGTCCCGGGGCAGGTGTGGCTGGCCCGCATCCGGGCCGCCGCGCGGACACCGCTGAAGGTCGCCGTCCTCGACCCGGCCACCGGGCGCCGCGCCTTCGTACGGGTCGCCCCCGACCCCCACCCCGGTGGTGCGGGCCCGGAGGCCGGGTAGGGGGCGGGGGTGCGCCGCGGGCGGGGCAGCGCTCAGCGTGCGCGCTGCTCGATGAGGGCGGCCAGGCCGTCGAGGATGCGCTGAAGGCCGAACTCCCAGGCCTGGTCCTGCCCGTGGGACGCGGCCGCTGACTCCAGGGCCGCGGTGAGCGCGGGGAAGCGCGCGCCGTGCTCCCGCATCAGACCGCCCAGGATGACGCCCAGTTGCGCCTCCAGGTCGCCCTCGGGGCCCGCGGCCCGGGCCTGCTGGGTGAGGGAGCGCAGGTGGCCGGCCAGCAGGGCGGCGGCGTCCATCCGTTCGGCGCCGGTCAGCCCCGTACCGTCCAGGACGGCGACGGCCCGCTCCAACCAGGACAGCTCCGCGGGCCCCATGACGCGCGGCCCGACGGTGGCCTCCAGGACCCAGGGGTGCCGGCCGAAGGCCTCGCCCAGCCGGCGCGCCCATTCCTCCAACTGCCCGCGCCAGCCGCCGGAGCGCGCCTGCACGGCGGGGCAGTCGCCGATCGCGGCGTCGACCATCAGCGCGACCAGCTCGGCCTTGCCCGGCACGTACCGGTACAGCGCCATCTTCGTCACGCCCAGGTGCGCGGCGACCCGCTGCATGGACACGTCGGCCAGGCCTTCCGCATCGGCGATCTCGATGCCGGCACGCGCGATGCGCTCCGGGTCGAGCGTCGGCCTGGGGCCCCGCCCGCGCTTCGGGGGCGGACCCCACAGCAGCCGCACCAGTTCGGCGTGCTCACCACCCATGCCTGCCGCTCCTCTCCCCGTTCCGTCCTTGCGCAACCAACTGCGTCTACGGTACACAGTAATTAATCGTGTCCGCCGGACACAGTTTCAGAGCGGAGCAGACCGTGACCGTGCAGAAGTCCCCGGACATCAAGACCGTCCTCATCTCCGGCGCGAGCATCGCCGGACCCGCGCTCGCCTACTGGCTCGGACGCCACGGCTTCGAACCCACCGTCGTCGAACTGGCGCCGGCCCTGCGCCCGGGCGGGCAGGCCGTCGACTTCCGCGGCGCGGCCCATCTGACCGTCCTCGAACGGATGGGCCTGCTACCCGAACTGCGCCGCATCCGCACCGGCGGCAGCCCGATGCGCTTCGTCGACGAGCGCGGCCGGACCCTGCTGCACCTGCCGGCCGAGTTCGCCGGCGGCGAGATCGAGGTGCCCCGCGGGGACCTGGCCCGCGCACTGTACGAGCACGGCCTCCCCCGCACCGAGTACGTCTTCGGCGACTCGATCACCCGCCTCACCGAGACGCCCTCCGGCGTGCAGGTCGACTTCCGCAGCGGGACCTCGCGCGAGTTCGACCTGGTCATCGGCGCGGACGGGATCCACTCCAACGTCCGCCGCCTCGCCTTCGGACCGGAGGGGGACCACGTCAGCCACCTCGGCTACTACGCCGCCACCTGGCAGCTGCCCAACGTCCTGGGCGTGGAGAAGGGCTCGGTCGGCCACAACGCGCCCGGGCGGCTCGCCTCCGTGGGCGCCGACCACCGGGACCCGAGCCGGGCGGGCGCCTTCTTCGTCTTCGCCGCGCCCGAGCTGTCGTACGACCGCCACGACCCGGAACAGCAAAAGCGGCTGCTCCACGATGCGTTCTCCGGCCTCGGCTGGGAGGTGCCCCGACTGCTGGACTCGCTGCGCGAGGCCCCCGACCTGTACTTCGACTCGATCAGCCGGGCGGACGTCGACACCTGGTCGACGGGGCGCGTGGGCCTCATCGGTGACGCGGCCTGCGGGGCCACCATCGGCGGTATGGGCACGGGAACCGCGGTCGTCGCCGCCTACGTGCTGGCCGGCGAACTCGCGCGGGCCCGGGGCGACCACCGGAGGGCCTTCACCCGGTACGAGAACCGGCTCCGCGCGTACGCCGCGGGCTGCCAGGCCGGCGGCGACCGCACCGGGAAGTTCCTCGCCCCCGCCACCGCGACCGGCATGCGCCTGCGCAACACGCTGCTGTCCCGCCCCTGGCTGCTGAACCGGATGCTCAAGACGGGCGAGCGCGTCAGCAGCACCGTGGACCTGCCGCACTACGGCGCGCAGCCCGACGCCGCCGACCGCGCCGGCCGGGGCGCACGGGGCGGACGGGACGATCGGATCGGCCGGGGCGCCTGATCCCCCCGACGGCCCGGACGGTCAGCGGCACCCCAGGTAGGTGTCGAGGGCGGCCGCGCCCGCCAGCATGGCCCGGCCCCGCACCGTCAGCCGGTCGCGCCACTCCCGCAGCGTCGCCCGGAGCGGCTCCGGTCCGCCCGCCGCCCGGACCCGCTCCAGCACCCGCGCGATCTGCTCCAACCCGTGCCCGCCCCGCCGCAGCTGGTGCGCCAGCTGCGCGTCGCGCACGTCCGCGGGGGTGTAGACCCGGTAGCCGGTGAGCGGGTCGCGCCCGGGCACGATCAGCCCCGCCCGCTCCCACGTGCGCAGGGTCGCCGGCCGGACACCGAGCCGGTGCGCGAGCGGGCCGATGAACGTCATCCCCGGCTCGGGCCCGCTCGGACCGCACGGCTCGCCGACCGGTGGCACCAGGTCGTGCAGCGCCCGCTCGACCTCCTCGAGGGTGCGCCTGTCGCCGTCCAGTCGGGCGTGGCTCCCGTCGATCAGCCGCAGCGCCTCCTCGACCGCGTCACCGTTCACGGCCCGCATGATCGCCGTCGCGGTCGCGTGGCCGTGCGCGGGGGCCAGCGCCAGGAAGGCCCGCAACGCGGCCGCATGGCGCGGGGCGTAGACGCGGTACCCGCTCGGCGTGCGCTCGGCCGGCGGGAGGATGCCCGCCTCCTCGTAATTGCGCACCGCCTGCGTGGACAGACCGTGCTCCCGCGCCAGATCGACGGGCCTCAACCCCATTTCGAAGCTTTCTCCGTCCCCGTGCGTAAAACTGCGCGAAGAATGTAACCCGAGGGCTACCGCTCGATCGCCGACGGCGGCTTCGGCCACGGCTCCGGTCCGTGCCCGTGGGGCACCGGCGAACGGTACGCCGCCGACCGGGAGATGCCGCGCGTGAAGGTGTCGACCAGCGTCTACCGGCCGGGCAGCACGCGATCGGCCACGGCGTGGGCGAAGGAGGAGGTCAAGACACCTCGGCCCTGCCCGGACTCGGAGACCAGGCGGTCTCGCACCGCTGAGGGCAACGCCCCACGCAGCGGGGCGTGCTGTCCGGTACGGGACCCGGGTGGTGTGCCCGGGCCCCGTGCCGAGGTATCGCTCCCGCCCCCGTCAGGGAGCCACGTACGCCGCGAGGTGTTCGCCCGTCAGGGTGGAGCGGTCGGCGACCAGTTCGGCGGGGGTGCCTTCGAAGACGATCCGGCCGCCGTCGTGGCCCGCGCCGGGGCCGAGGTCGATGATCCAGTCGGCGTGGGCCATGACCGCCTGGTGGTGCTCGATGACGATGACCGACTTGCCAGAGTCCACCAGCCGGTCGAGCAGGACGAGGAGCTGCTCGACGTCGGCCAGGTGAAGGCCGGTGGTCGGCTCGTCGAGGACGTACACGCCGCCCTTGTCGGCCATGTGCGTGGCCAGCTTGAGGCGTTGCCGCTCGCCGCCGGACAGGGTGGTGAGCGGCTGGCCGATGGTGAGGTAGCCGAGCCCGACGTCGGTGAGCCGCTGGAGGATCCGGTGCGCGGCCGGGGTGTGCGCCTCGCCGGCGGCGAAGAACTCCTCGGCGTCGGTCACCGACATCGCGAGCACCTCGCTGATGTCGCGGCCGCCGAGCCGGTACTCCAGGACCGCCGGCTGGAACCGCTTGCCGTCGCAGTCCTCGCAGGTGGTGGCGACCCCGGCCATCATCGCCAGGTCGGTGTAGATGACTCCGGCGCCGTTGCAGGTGGGGCAGGCGCCCTCGGAGTTGGCGCTGAACAGCGCCGGCTTCACCCCGTTGGCCTTGGCGAAGGCCTTGCGGATCGGGTCCAGGAGCCCGGTGTACGTGGCCGGGTTGCTGCGCCGCGAGCCGCGGATCGGGCTCTGGTCGACCGACACCACGCCCTCGTCGGCCGGGATCGAGCCGTGGACGAGGGAGCTCTTGCCGGAGCCGGCGACGCCGGTGATGACGGTGAGCACCCCGAGCGGGATGTCCACGTCGACGTCGTGCAGGTTGTTCGCCGTGGCGCCGCGGATCGCCAGCGTGCCCGTGGCCTCGCGGACCGTGTCCTTCACGGCGGCCCGGTCGTCGAGGTGGCGGCCGGTGACGGTGCCGCTGCCCTTCAGTGCGGCGACGGTGCCCTCGAAGCAGACGGTGCCGCCCTCGGTGCCGGCGCCGGGGCCGAGGTCCACGACGTGGTCGGCGATCGCGATCGTCTCCGGCTTGTGCTCGACGACGAGCACCGTGTTGCCCTTGTCCCGCAGCCGCAGCAGCAGGTCGTTCATCCGCTGGATGTCGTGGGGGTGCAGGCCGACGGTGGGCTCGTCGAAGACGTACGTGACGTCGGTGAGCGAGGAGCCGAGGTGGCGGATCATCTTCACGCGCTGGGCCTCGCCACCGGACAGGGTGCCGGACGGCCGGTTGAGGGAGAGGTATCCCAGGCCGATCTCCGTGAACGAGTCGAGGGTGTGCTGGAGCGCGGTGAGCAGCGGGGCGACCGAGGGCTCCGTCAGGCCGCGGACCCATTCGGCCAGGTCGCGGATCTCCATCGCGCAGGCGTCGGCGATGCTGACCGTGCCGATCTTCGACGAGCGGGCGCCCTCGCTGAGCCGGGTTCCGTCGCATGCGGGGCAGGTGGTGAAGGTGACCGCCCGTTCCACGAAGGCCCGGATGTGCGGCTGCATCGCTTCCTTGTCCTTGGACAGGAACGACTTCTGGATCTTGGGGATGAGCCCCTCGTAGGTGAGGTTGACGCCGTTGACCTTGACCTTGGTCGGTTCGCGGTAGAGGAAGTCCTGCATCTCCTTCTTCGTGAACCTGCGGATCGGCTTGTTCGGGTCGAGGAAGCCCGATTCGGCGTAGATCCCGACGGTCCACACGTTGTCCGACTTCCAGCCGGGGATGGTGAACGCGCCCTCGGCGATCGACTTGGAGTCGTCGTAGAGCTGGGTGAGGTCGATGTCGGAGACCGTGCCGCGCCCTTCGCAGCCCGTGCACATGCCGCCGGTGCGCTCGTACGTCGCCTTCACGGTCTTGGTCCTGGCGGCGCCGCGGTCGACGGTGAGCCCGCCGCTGGCCCGGACCGAGGCGGTGTTGAACGAGTACGCGCTGGGCGGGCCGATGTGCGGGCGGCCGAGCCGGCTGAAGAGGATCCGCAGCATCGCGTCGGCGTCGGTGGCGGTACCGACGGTGGAGCGGGGGTCGCCGCCCATGCGCTGCTGGTCGACGGTGATCGCGGTGGTCAGGCCGTCGAGGACGTCGACCTCGGGTCGGGCCAGGGTGGGCATGAAGCCCTGGACGAAGGCGCTGTAGGTCTCGTTGATCAGCCGCTGCGACTCGGCGGCGATCGTGTCGAAGACCAGGGAGCTCTTGCCGGAGCCGGAGACTCCGGTGAACACCGTCAGCCGGCGCTTCGGGATCTCTATGCTGACGTCCTTGAGGTTGTTCTCGCGGGCGCCGACCACGCGGATCAGGTCGTGGCTGTCTGCGGTGTGCTGGGCGGGCGGCTGCTGGTTCTTGCTCGTGGCCATGCTCTGGGTCGTCTCCATCTGTGCGGCCGGCGGGCCCGGTCGGACGGTCGGGCCGGTCAGGTCAGGTCAGGTCAGGCCAGTTCCTGGATGCGGATCAGGTTGCCCGCGGGGTCGCGGAACGCGCAGTCACGGATGCCGTACGGCTGGTCGGCGGGCTCCTGGACGACCTCGGCGCCGTCGGCGGCGACGCGCTCGAAGGTGCCGTCGACGTCGGCGGTGGCCAGGAGGATCCCGGCGTAGGTGCCCTTGGCCATCATCTCGGCGATGGTGCGGCGCTCGTCGTCGGTGACGCCGGGGTCGGCGGCCGGCGGGTGCAGGACGATGGAGGTGCCCGGCTGGTCGGGGGGACCGACCGTGATCCAGCGCATGCCGCCGTACCCGACGTCCTTGCGGACCTCGAAGCCGAGGATGTCGCGGTAGAAGGCCAGGGAGGCCTCCGGGTCGTCGTGCGGGAGGAAGCTCGCGTGAATGCTGATGTCCATGACCGTCACGCTATCCGCGGCCCGGTGCCTGCGCTTCTCGATTCCTGATCGGCCTGGTGACCTGCTTCGCGACGCACGAGGGGATGCCCTCCGTGGCCTGCGCCGCCACGCGCCGGTAGGCGCTCGGCGGCATGCCGACGAGCTCGGTGAAGCGGGTGCTGAAGGTGCCCAGCGACGAGCAGCCGACCTCGAAGCAGACCTCGGTGACGCTGAGGTCGCCGCGGCGCAGCAGGGCCATGGCCCGCTCGATGCGGCGGGTCATGAGGTAGCCGTACGGCGACTCGCCGTAGGCGCGCTTGAACGCGCGGCTGAGGTGCCCGGCCGACATGTGCACGCCACGGGCGAGGGCCTCCACGTCCAGCGGCTGCGCGTACTCGCGGTCGATCCGGTCGCGGACCCGGCGCAGCAGGGCGAGGTCGCGCAGGTACTGCGGGGCGGCTGCGTCCGAGGCACTGGTCGCCCGGTCTGGTTTTCCGGTCACCCGGAAGATCGTGCCACACCCGCGTCTTCCTCTGCGGCCGTGCCCGCGGCGGACCGGCCCCCGGCCGGTTCCGGGTCGAGCCGGTCGACGAGGATGACCGCGACGTCGTCGGCCAGGCTGCCCTGGGTGTGCCGGACCAGTCCCTGGTGGAGGCCCTCCAGGAACGCCTCGGAGGTGCGGTCGTGCATCTCCTCCATGGCCTCGGGCAGGGCGAAGAAGGCGTTGTCGGGGTCGCGGGCCTCGATGACCCCGTCGGTGTGCAGCAGCAGCCGGTCCCCGGCGGCGAACGGGTAGCTGTCCGCCTCGCCGGGCGGTCCGGTCATGAACTCCTCGAGGCCGAGCGGCGGCATGGGGGAGGCGGGCGACAGGGCGCTGGCCTTGCCGTGGCTGAGCAGCAGCGGGGGCGGGTGGCCCCGGTTGACGACCTCGACGGCGGGCCCCTCCCCCACCTCGGCGATGACCGCGGTGACGAACCCCTCCAGGGCGCCGTCGCCGCCGGACGCGCCCGCCATGGCGGCGTCGCGGCGCAGGGCCTCCCCGCAGTGGTTCATGACCTCCACGAGTTCCTCCTCGTAGTGCGCGGCCTCGCGGAACGCGCCCAGGACGACGGCGGCCGCCCGTACGGCGGGCAGTCCCTTGCCCCGGACGTCGCCCACGATCAGCCGGACCCCGTACCGGGTCTGGACGGCGTCGTACAGGTCGCCGCCGATCTGCGCCCCCTGCTCGGCCGCCAGGTAGAGGCTGGCCGCGCGTACGGGGCCCAGCCGGTCCGGTACGGGCCGCAGCAGGACCTCCTGCGCGGCGGCGGCGATGCGACGGATCTGGTTGAGCTCGTTCTCCTGGCGCGTCCGCGCGGCGCGGCTCGTGGTGAAGCCCGCGACCGATACGAGGAGCAGGGCCAGGAAGTTGGTGTAGACCTGCTGGCTGCCCCAGGCCTGGTTGTAGGTGGCGGTGGTGATGCTCACCGCGACGGCCAGCAGCACCGCGGCGAGCGTGCCCGCGGGGCCCATGGTCACCGCAGCCAACGCCGGCGTCGCGACCAGCACCGGGCCCGTGTAGAGGAAGTGGGCGGGGGTGAACTCGACAACGAGCACCAGGAGCGCGATCACGAAGGGCACGCACTGCGCGAGCACGAAGAACACCTGGTGTTGGCCACCGCCTCCCGGCCCGGGAGGCGGGCGGAGGAGCGCCCTCATGGCTCAAGACTGCCTCGCCCGGGCGGATCGCTGCCAGTCGCCGCCCCCGGACGGCGCGGGGCCCGCGCGGGACGGGGGAGCAACCGTCGGGGGCGTAGGAACCGCGGTGGACGGGCATGGCTCTGGTACGGGCGTCGGGGCGTCCGGTGCCGGCCCCCGCTTCCCCGGGGGGCCGTGTCCGCCGAGCCGTGGAGAACAGTACGGATGAAGCCCCGCCCCCCGGAGGTACCACCGACCACGCCGCCAGCCGCGGCCACGCCGCCGGCCGCGCCCCCCGGTCGGGATCCCGCCGCCGGTCCGGGGCCCGGATCCGGGACCGGATCCGGGACCGAGCCCGGCCCCCGGGTCTCCCGGGAGGAGTTCGACGCCCTGTTCGCCGCCGTACGCACCTGGGGCCACTGGGACCCGGCCGACCGCGGTGCCTGGAACCGGGTCACCCCCGACCACGTACGGCGGGCCGCCGGGCTGGTCCGGTCCGGCACGACGGTGCGCCTGGGGCTGCCCTGGAACACCCGGCCGGAGCCCGACAACGACAAGCCCGCGCTGCACCACATGACCGATCTCGGCGATGTGGAGCCGCCCGAGCCGGCGACGTACAAGGACTTCCTCGGCACGGACTACCACGGCAAGGCCGTGAGCCACCTCGACGCGCTGTCGCACGTCGCCTACCGGGGGCTGCTCTACGGCGGCCGCCCGGCCGGCGAGTCCGTCGGCGCTGCGGGCGCCCGCTTCGGCTCGGTGGCGGCCCTCGGCCCGCTGGTCGCCAAGGGGGTGCTCCTCGACCTGCCCGCCGTCCTCGGGGTGGAGTGGCTGGAGCCCGGGCGGGCGGTCCGGGCGCGGGACGTGCTGGCCGCGGAGGCGGCCCTCGGCGTACGGATCGACGACGGCTGCGGCGTACTGCTGCGCTCCGGCCGGTTCCGGCGCCGCCGGGAGCTCGGGCCCTGGGACGTCGGCGCCGCGAGTGCGGGTTTCCACGTGGACGCCGTGCCGCTGCTGGCCGAGCGCGGCGTCAGCCTGCTGGGCTCGGACGGGGACAGCGACCTGCGGCCGTCGCCGGTCGAGGGCGTCCACTCCCCCGTCCACGCCCTCGCCGTCGCCGCCATGGGGGTGCCCCTGCTGGACAACCTGGAGCTGGAGGCGCTCGCCGCCGCCTGCGCCGGGGCGGGGCGCCACGAGTTCATGATCGTCGTGGCGCCGCTGAACGTGCCCGGCGGGACCGGGTCGCCCGTCGATCCGGTGGCGATCCTGTGACGGGTCCACGGCGGCGCGTGACGCCCTCGCGGGCCTGCGCGTGACGCCCCCGCGCAGCCGCTCACCCGAGCCCCATTACGGGTGAATCCGCAGGAATATACTCAAATGCACTGGCGTGATACGACCACCGGTACGGGTAGGAACCCGGCTGAGGGAAGTGATGCAGATGGGGGTCACGGGAGAGCAGATCGGCCCCGCACGCTCCCGTGAGCGGTTCCTGCTGGGTGAACCCGTCGAGGGCGGGGTGCGCAGCCCGATCCTGAGCTCGTGGGAGCGCTGTCGGCTGCTGGGACTCTCGCCCGACCAGACCGAGCTCCCCTTCCGGGACGACTTCGATCCGGACAGCCGGCTCGTCCGCGCGGCCGCGCCCGTGCTCGACCAGCTGGCCTCCCGGTTCGCGGGCAGCCGGATGAACGTCTGCCTCGCCGACGGGAACGGCACGGTCCTGCAGCGCCGCTTCGGGGAGCCCTCGCTGGCCCGGAGCCTGCCGCCCATCCAGGCCGTGCCCGGCTTCGTCTTCGCCGAGCGGGTCGCGGGGACGAACGGCATCGGCCTCGCCCTCGCCGAGCGCCGGCTGGTCCAGGTCCACGGCGCCGAGCACTTCGCCGAACGCTCCCAGCGGAACGCCTGCTCCGCCACCCCCATCCGCGACCAGCTCAGCGGCTGCGTCGTGGGCGTCCTGTGCTTCGGGTACCCGCACTCCTACGAGGACCCGGCGCTGCCCGTCCTGGTGCGCCGGGCCGCGGAGACGATCGAACGGCGGCTGATGGAACAGAGTTCGGCGCGGGAGCGCGGGCTGCTGCGGACGTACCTCGACGCCCGGCAGCGCGCCGGAGCGGAGGCCGTCGGGAACGGGTGGCCCGTCGGGCTGGACGAACTTCCCGACGGTGCGCTCGACGCCCACGACCAGCTGATCCTGAAGGAGAAGGCCACCGAGCTGATCTCCACGGCCCAGCGGGTCTCCGTCGAGGTGCCCCTCCCCCACGGCCGGGGCGTCACCCTGTTCAGCAACCCGGTCACGAGCAGCTCCGGGGTGGAGGGCGTCGTCGTCGAGGCCGTCCTCTCCGGGGACGGCCCGCCCGTGCACCACCTCGCCACCACCCCGCCGCACCCGGCACCGCCGCACCCCGCCGCCCGCCGGACCGGACCGCCGCCGGGGCCCCTCGCGCCGACCGCGGGCAACCGCCCCGGCAACGGCGGTCCCGGCAGCCGCGGCGGCGCGGTCCGGGGCCTGGTGCTGGTCGGCGAGCCGGAGGTGGGGAAGTACGCGGTCGCGGCACGCCGCCGGCTGGAGCTGCTGGCCGAGGCCAGCACCCGGATCGGCACCACGCTCGACGTGACCCGCACCGCCCGGGAGCTCGCCGAGACGGCCGTGCCGCGGCTGGCCGACCACGTCACCATCGACGTGCCCGAGGCCGTGCTCCGCGGCGACGAGTCCCTGGACCCCGCGGCCGACCTGCAGCGCCTGGTGGTCCACGGCGTCGGCGACGACACCCTCTTCGACCCGGTCGGCAAACGGCTGGGCCTGCACCCCGGAACCCCCCACATGCGGTGCCTGGCGAGCGGGCAGCCGGTACTGGAGCGCGACCTCGCCTCCGCCGTCGGCTGGATCACCCAGAACCCGGCGCAGGCCCGGCGGATCCTCGCCCACGAGGTGCACTCCCTCGTCTGCGTCCCGCTGCTCGCCCGCGGCCTGCTGCTGGGCATCGCGAGCTTCTACCGTTCGGCGGGCTCGCCCCCCTTCGGCGACGACGACAGCCGACTCGCCCAGGAGCTCGCCGCCCGCGCCGCCCTGTGCATCGACAACGCCCGCCGCTACACCCGCGAGCACAACCTGGCCCTGGCGCTCCAGCGCAGCCTGCTGCCGCGCGGCCTCCCCGAACAGAGCGCCGTCGAGGTCGCCCACCGCTACCTGCCCGCCGAGTCCGCGGTGGGCGGCGACTGGTTCGACGTCATCCCCCTCTCCGGCACCCGCGTCGCCCTGCTCGTCGGCGACGTCGTCGGCCACGGCCTGCACGCCGCCGCCACGATGGGCCGGCTGCGCACCGCCGCCCGCAACTTCGCCGAGCTGGAACTCGCCCCGGACGAGCTCCTCACCCACCTCGACAACCTCCTCGTGCGCCTGGACCGGGAGGAGGGCGGCGGGGACGACCCGGACAGCACCGGCATCGTCGGCGCCACCTGCCTCTACGTCGTCTACGACCCCACGACGCGCGAGTGCACCATGGCCCGCGCCGGCCACCTCCCCCCGGCCCTGGTCCACCCCGACGGCACCGTCGCCTTCCCCGACCTGCCCGCCGGACCCCCGCTCGGCCTGGGTGGACTGCCCTTCGAGACCGTCGAGGTCACCCTCCCCGAGGACACCACGCTGGTGCTCTACACCGACGGCCTCCTCGACGACCGCCACCGTGACATCGACGACGCCCTCGCCCAGCTCCGCGGCGCCCTGGCCCACTCCGGCCGGACGCCCGAGGACACCTGCCAGGCGGTCATCGACGCCGTGGCCCCCGAGCACCCCGCCGACGACATCGCCCTGCTCGTCGCCCGCACCCACACCATGCCCCCCGACCGGATCGCCACCTGGGACCTGCCCGCCGACCCGGCCCGCGTCGGCGAAGTCCGCGCCGCCGCCACCCGCACCCTGGCCGACTGGGGGCTGGAAGAGCTGGGGTTCGCCGCCGAGCTGATGCTCAGCGAGCTGGTCACCAACGCGGTCCGCTACGGGGGCGAGCCCATCCAGGTGCGCCTGATCCGCGACCGCACCCTGATCTGCGAGGTCGCCGACGGCAGCAGCACCGCCCCGCACCTGCGCCGGGCCGCCAGCACGGACGAGGGCGGACGCGGCCTGTTCCTCGTCGCCCAGCTCTCGCAGGCCTGGGGCACCCGCTACACCGGCCACGGCAAGGTCATCTGGGCCGAGTGCGCCCTGGACGCGGCATGACCCCGCACCGCGCCGCTGCCGCATCCCGTGCGCGGGGCCGGTCCACTCGACCATTGGAGCCCAAAAGGCAATGATTTGCCCGATATCACCCCACCCTTCGGATTAACATCCTCAACAACCCTCACCGCCGAGGTGAGGACCCCCAGGCCGGCCCCGGAGACGTCCGTGCACGACAGTTCCGCCCCCTCGACGATCCCGCCGGACCGCCCCGGCACGGAGCCGCTCGTCCGGATACGCGGTCTCCGCAAGCGGTTCGGCGGCACGGTCGCACTGGACGGGGTCGACCTCGACATCCGCGGCGGCAGCGTCCTCGCCCTGCTCGGCCCCAACGGCGCCGGCAAGTCCACGCTGATCAAGGTGCTCGCCGGGGTCCACCGGGCGGACGCGGGCGAGGTGACGGTCGCCGGGCACCCGCTCGGCTCCGACGCCGCGTCCGCGGGGCTGTCCTTCATCCACCAGGACCTCGGCCTGGTGGAGTGGATGACGGTCGCCGAGAACATCGCCCTCGGCACCGGCTACCCGCGCCACCGCGGCCTGATCTCCTGGCGGCGGACCCGGGAGCGCTGCGCCGAGGCACTGGAGACCGTCGCCGGACACCTCCACCCCGACGCCCGGATCGCCGACCTCGCCCCCGCCGAGCGCTCCCTGGTCGCCATCGCCCGCGCCCTGGCGAAGCGGGCCGAGCTCTTGGTCCTCGACGAACCGACCGCCACCCTCCCCGCCGCGGACTGCACCCGCCTCTTCGACGTGCTGCACGCCCTGCGCGACCGCGGGCACGGCGTCCTCTACGTCAGCCACCGGCTCGACGAGGTGTACCAGGTCGCGGACACCTTCGCCGTGTTGCGCGACGGGCGCCTCGTCAGCCACGGGCCCCTCGCCCCGTACCACCCCGCCCGCCTCGTCCAGGACATCACGGGCGCCGAGCCGGCCCGGCGACGGCCGACGACCGGCGCGTCCCCTTCTCCTCCCCCCTCTCCCCCTTCCGCCGGATCCGCGGAACGGCAGCCCGTCCTCCGCCTCGTGGAGGTGACGACCGACCGCACCGGGCCCGTCAGCCTGGACCTGCACGCGGGCGAGACCGTCGCCCTGGTGGGGCTGACCGGCGCCGGCCACCTGCACCTCGGCCGCGCCCTCGCCGGCGTACTGCCCCTCCTCGGCGGGCGGGCACTGCTCGACGGCCGCCCGTACCGGCCGCGCTCGGTCGCCGCGGCCCTGCGCAGCGGTGTCGGGTTCGTCGCCGGCAACCGCCAGGAGGAGGGCTGCGCCGCGGAACTGACCGTCCGGGAGAACTTCCTCGCCAACCCGCGGGCCGCCGGGGTGCCCGCGTGGCGCTGGATCCGGCCGCGCCGGGAACGCGCCGAGACCGCCGCCCTCATCGACCGGTTCGCGGTGCACCCCCGCAACGGCGAGGCCGTGATCGCGACCCTGTCCGGCGGCAACCAGCAGAAGGTGGTCGTCGGCCGGTGGCTGACGGGGCGCCTGCGGCTGCTGGTCCTGGAGGAGCCGACGGCGAGCGTGGACGTCGGGGCCAAGGCCGCGATCCACGGCCTCATCGACGAGGCGCTCGCCGACGGCCTGGCGGTCCTGCTCGTCTCCTCCGACTTCGAGGAGGTCACCGAGCTCGCCCACCGCGCCCTGGTGTTCGTACGCGGTACGGTGGCCGCCGACCTGAGGGAGGAGGCCCTCGGCGTCCGGGAGCTCACCCGGACCGCCTCGGCCATGCCCGCGATCACCGGAAGCGCGACGGCCCCGTGACCCGCCCGTCCTCGCACCACTCCCTGCCGGGTTACCTGCGCGGGCACTTCATCGGGACCTACGGCCTGCTGACCCTCACCGTCCTGCTCTTCCTCGTCTTCTCCCTCACCCTGCCGGACACCTTCCCGACGCTGGACAACGTCTCGGCGATCCTGTCCAACCAGTCGATCCCCGCCCTCCTCGCGCTCGGCGTGACCGTCCCCATCGCCACCGGCAAGTTCGACCTGTCCATCGGCTACGGGCTGGGGCTGGCCCACGTCCTGGTGACGTACCTGATCGTCGACTCCGACTGGCCCTGGCCGCTCGCCTGCCTCACCGTCGTCCTCGGCGGCGCCCTGGTCGGCGCCGTGAACGGCGTCATCGTCGAGTTCGCCCGGATCGACTCGCTCATCGCCACGCTCGGCACCGGCAGCATCATGTACGCCGTCACCGGCTGGCTCACCGACGGCAGCCGGATCGTCCCCGGCCCGGACGGCCTTCCGCCCGGCTTCACCGACCTGTACGACTCCCGGTTCCTCGGCCTGCCCGTCCCCGCCTTCTACGTCCTCGCCGTCGTCGTCGTCCTCTGGGTGCTGCTGGAGCGGCTGCCGTTCGGCCGGTACCTGTACGTCATCGGGTCCAACCCGCGCGCCGCCGGGATGCTCGGCATCCCCACGCGCGCGTACTGCGTCCAGGCCTTCACCTGCTCCGGTCTGGTCGTGGGCCTCGCCGGGGTGCTCCTCGCCGCGCAGCAGCAGATCGGCAACCCGAGCGTCGGCCTGGACTACCTGCTGCCCGCCTTCGTGGGCGCACTGCTCGGCTCCACCACCATCAAACCGGGCCGCGCCAACGCCGTGGGCACCCTCGTGGCCGTCTCACTGCTCGCCGTCGGCCTCGCCGGCATCCGCCAGCTCGGCGCCGAGTTCTGGGCGACACCACTGTTCAACGGCGCCACCCTGCTCATCGCGGTCGGCCTGGCCGGCTACTCGTCCCGCCGGAGGCTGCGCACCACGGCCGCGCCGGACCGCCCGGAGCGGGTGGCCGGTGGGCGGCGCACCCAGTGACAGGAGCACCGTGTACCCGTACCGGAAGACCGCCGTCGCGGCCGTGGCCCTGTGGGCGGCGGCCCTGGGCCTCCTGGTGGGCTGCGAGCGGGGCTCGGCCCCGTCGACCGCGACCGCGAGCGGACGCGCGACGGCGACCGCGCCCGCGGCCGACGGCTGCCCGGAGGCCCTGCGGAAGGCCAGGGCCGCCGTGCAGGCCGCCGAGCGCACCGACACCGCCTGGCGCGGCCCGCGCAGCGGCCCCGCGGCCGTCCCCGACAAGACCCTCGTCTACGTCGCCCAGACCATGACCAACCCGGGCGTCGCCGGAGTCGCGAAGGGGGTCAAGGAGGCTGCGGCGGCCATCGGCTGGAACGTCCGGGTCATCGACGGCGAGGGCACCCCGGCCGGCATCCAGGCCGCGTTCAGCCAGGCCGTCACCCTCAAGCCGTCGGGCATCGTCATCGGCGGCTTCGACCCCCGTCTCACCTCGCAGCAGGTGGCGCGGGCCGAGGAGGCGGGCATCCCGCTGATCGGCTGGCACGCGGTGAGCTCACCCGGCCCCAGCGCCAGCCCCAAGCTCTTCACCAACATCACCACGAAGGTGGAGGACGTCGCGAGGATCAGCGCCGACTGGGTGATCGCCCGGTCCGACGGCGGCGCCGGCGTCGTCGTCTTCACCGACGACTCCATCCCGTTCGCGCGGTTCAAGGCCCAGCTCATCAAGGGGCAGCTCGCCCGCTGCCCCGGGGTGAAGCTCCTCACGTACGAGAACATCCCCATTCCGGACGCCAGCCAGCGCACCCCGCAGGAGGTCTCCTCGCTGCTGTCCCGCTTCGGGCGGGGCTGGACGCACTCCGTCGCCATCAACGACCTCTACTTCGCGGACGCCGCGCCCGCCTTCCGCGCCGCCGGGAAGCCCGGCGACGGGCCCCCCTTCAACATCGGCGCGGGCGACGGCGACCCCTCCGCGTTCCAGCGCATCAACAGCGGCCAGTTCCAGGCCGCGACCGTGCCCGAACCGCTCACGCAGCAGGGCTGGCAGATCGTCGACGAGTTCAACCGCGCCTTCGCCGGGAGCCCGCCCAGCGGCTACGTCGCCCCCGTCCACGTGGTCACGGCCGACAACAGCAGGGGAAGCACGTCCTGGGACCCCCAGGGCTACCGGGAGGCGTACGAGCAGATCTGGCGGCGCTGACGCGCGGGCGCCGCCGCCGTCCGCGGCCGCCCGCGGCCCTGCGCGGCCCTGCGCGGCCACGGGCAAGCGGGCAGGTCGTCGGGGCTCCCGGCCCGGCTTGACTGCCGGGCGGCGCGACCGGTAGGGAAAGGGCAGCACCCGCGCACGGTGCGGAACGGGGGTGCTCACACATGAAACCGCTTGGACCGGGCGATCCGGAATCGGTCGGCGACGGCCGCTACCAGCTGACGCACCGGCTCGGCCAGGGCGGCATGGGCGTGGTCTACCTGGGCCGCTCCCCCTCAGGGCGGGCCGTCGCCGTGAAGGTCGTACGCCCCGAGCTGAGCACCGAACCGGGATTCCGGCGCCGGTTCGCCGACGAGGTGGCGGCGGCGCGGCGCGTCGGCGGCTTCCACACCGCTCCGGTCGTGGACGCCGACCCGGACGGCGACCCGGCCTGGCTGGTGACCGCGTTCGTGCCCGGGCCGACCCTGGCCACGGTGCTGGCCCGGGTCACGGCCCTGCCCGTGGACACGCTCACCGTGCTGGCCGCGGGACTCGCGGAGGCACTGGAGGCGATCCACCGGGCCGGGGTGATCCACCGCGACTTCAAGCCGGCGAACATCATCATCGCGGAGGACGGCCCCCGCGTCATCGACTTCGGCATCGCCCGCGCGCTGGACGGTACGGCGCTGACGCAGACCGGCATGCAGGTGGGCACCCCGGGCTTCCTGTCGCCGGAGCAGCTCACCGGTGGTGCGATCACGCCCGCGGTGGACATGTTCGCCCTCGGCGTCGTGCTCACGCAGGCCGCGGGCGGTTCGCCGTTCGGCGACGGTCCGGCGACGGCCCGGCACTACAAGGTGGTGTACGAGGAGCCGGACCTGAGCGCGGTCCCCGAAGAACTGCACGAGCTGGTCGCCGACTGCCTGCGCAAGGACCCGGCGGGCCGGCCCACCTCGGGGGACTTCCTGCGCCGGCTGACCGTCCGCTGGCCCGCGGAGGGCTGGCTGCCGGACGCGGCCATGGCCCTGCTGCGCGGTGAGGACCCCGCGCCGGCGGCGGCCCCGGACCCGACACCGGTACAGGATCCGACGCGGGTCGAGGACCCGACACCCGCTCACGACCCGGCTCCGGGCACGACGGCCGATCGGCCGGGCACCGTGGCGGACTCGGTCGCTCCGCCCGCGGCGGACCAGGGCGTTGCGGCCGCGGCGGCGGTGGCGACCGTACCGGAGACGGACGGCGCGTCGCTGCGGACGCCCACGGTGGCGGGGGCGCCGGGTCCCGAACGGCCGGCGGACGCACAGGCCGTCACCGAGACCGGAGCGGGGGCGGGAGCCGGCACAGTCGGCTCTGCCGCGGCTGGCGCAGTCGGCTCTGCCGGGGCAACCGGCGGGGCCGGGGCGGCGGAGGCCACCGTGCCCGGGGAGTCCGCCGAGCGGCGGCCCGGTCGTACCACCGCCGTGCGTGCGGCGGCGGTGCTGCTCGCGCTGTCCGCGGTGGGCCTCCTGGTGTGGCACCCGTGGCTCGGTTCGGCCGAGGAGCACGGTTCGACGGGGTCCGGCGGCCCCACGGCCTCCGCCGCGCCGCCGTCCGCGTCGGCCGGCCCGGCCGCGTTCCCGACCGCGCCTGTGCTGGTGCGTCAGGACACCGCCGCGGGCTGGCCGCAGGACTGCCACGGGGTGATCTCCCGCCGCGACCCGGGGGCCGCAGCCCCCGTACGACTGACCTCCGGGGACGCCTGCGCCATGCTCCCGCAGTGGTCCCCGGACCGCCGGTCGTTCGCGTACACGCAGGTCACCGCGCAGGGCTCGGCCGTCTGGACGGCCGACGCCGACGGCTCGAACGCGCGGCGGATCACGACCGTCGCCGGTGGCCGGGTGTCCTGGTCGCCGGACGGCGGCCGGCTCGCCGTGCTGCGCGCCGAGAAGGGCGTGCAGCAGCTGTTCGTGGTGAACGTCGCCGACGGCTCCGCCCGTCAGGTGACCTCCGGCACCGCCCACGTGGAGGATCCCGCGTGGTCGCCGGACGGCAAGCGGATCGCGTTCTGCATGCAGTCCGGCAAGGACGACTGGCAGATCCACGCGGTGGACGCCGAGGTCGCGGGAGCCGCCCCGGAGCAGCTGACCCGGCTGCCGCACCCGGCGCTCGACCCGGTGTGGTCGCCGGACGGCCGCTCGTTCGCGTACACCGCGGGGACGTACGGGCGGGGGACGCAGGGCGACATCCGCGTGGTCGGCGCCGACGGCACCGGTGACCGGGCCGTGGTGGCGACCGACGCCCACGAGATGGACCCGGCCTGGTCCCCGGACGGCACCTGGCTGGCCTTCGTGCGGGGGCCGTACGAGAAGCCGGTGATCTGGGCGGTCCGCGCGGACGGCACCGACTCCCGCTCCCTCACCACCTCGTCGGCGACCGAGGGCCACCCGTCCTGGCGCTGAGACGGCACCCGCCCCCGGCCACGGCACCCGCCGTGGCCGGGGCGGTCACGGCGCCGTAGGGTCGCGACCGTGCTGGACGGAACCGACGCCATCGACTGGGCCGCGCTCGAACACGCCTACGGGCCGTCGGACGACGTGCCCGACCTGCTGCGGGCGGCCGGCTCGGCGGACCCGCAGGTACGGGACGGGGCGTTGCAGCAACTGCTCTCGTCGCTCTGCCACCAGGGGTCGGTCTACTCGGCGACGGCTGCGGCCGTGCCGTTCGTGGCCCGGCTCGCCCTGGACGGACCGGGTGACCGGCTGCGGCTGCTGTGGCTGCTGCACGGCACGGCCGGCGGGACGGGCCGAGAGGAGCGGCAGGTGCGGCGGGCGGTCACCGCGGCGCTGCCGCATCTCCTGGTGCTGGCGGCCGACGGGGACCGGTCCGTACGGCGCAGCATGGTGTGGATCATCGCCGCCTGTGAGGAGGCTTCACTGCCGTTGATGCCGCTGCTGCGGGCCCGGCTGGCGGAGGAGGACGACCCGGAGGTTCGGGCGGACCTGGTGACCGCGCTCGGCCTGCTCGACGCCTCGCCGGAGGTCCGGGACGCGCGCAACCGGGCGCTGCTGGCCGGGGCGGAGCCGCTGGTGCGCGGGGCGGCGCTGACGGATCTGCTGCGGACCGCGGCCCTGCCGTTGCCGGCGGCCTGGGTGGATGCGGCACTCGACGTGCACGGGGCGGCCTCCGTGCTGGACGGGGACCATCCGTGGCCCCCTCGGTACCGGCCGCTCGGGGAGCGGCTCATGGACGATCCGGAGGCCGCGCTGCGGGCGGTGCGGCGCGGGCTGCCGCTGGCCTGGGAGCTCACCGAGAGGTGGCGCGACCGGGAGGGTGACGTCCTGCCGTGGCTCGCGGGGGCGGCCACGGACGTGGAGGGCCTGTGCCGGGTGGCGAGGGCGGGCTCCGCGCTGGAGGGCGGGGCGCCCGCGCCGTGGCTGGAGCCCGCGCTGCGGTCCGAGGACCCGGCCGTACGGGTGGCGGCGGTGCAGGCCGCGGTGCGGTTGCGGGTGCCGGGCGCGCTCGGGCTCGTCCTGCGCCTGATGGACGAGTTGCCGCAGGAGGCGGCGACGCTCGCGCTGACGCCGCTGTCGGCTCCCGGTGCGGTGGTGCGGGCCGCGGTGGAGGTGTTCGGTGCGGCGGCCCGGCCGGTGGCGCTGCGGGTCGCGGACCGGCCGTGTGCCGGCTGGGTGGAGGCACTGCTGCCCTTCCCCGAGCTCGCCGCCGGCTGCGCGGCGCACCTGGTCCGGCTGCTGCCCGCTTCGGCCGGGGTGCTCGCCGCGCTGGGTCCGGCGGCGGGCACGGCGGCCGCCGCGGCCCTGCGGGCCCGGGCCGGGGCCGGTGATCTGGCGGCGGCGACGGCGCTGGCCCACGTCACGGGGGATGAGGGGCCCGCGGTGGCCGCGGTGCGGGCGCTGCCGGACTCCGTGGCCCGGCGCAGGGCGGCCGTGCAGGTGGCCGCCGAACTCGGGCCGCGTGCCGGGGCCTTGCTGCCGCTGGTGGAGGAGCGGCTGCTGGCTCCGGCCCGGGAGAGCCGGGCCGACGCGGCCGCGGCGATCTGGCGCGTCACCGGCCGGACGCACGACACCGCGCCCGTCATCGCGGATCAGCTGGCCCGCGGCCGGGACCTGCACGAGCCGCACCTGGTGCGCTGCGCGCCCTGGTGGCGATGCGCCTGCTCCCGGCAGCGGCCCGAGCCGCCGTGGAACACATCGCCCGCTCCCCGCGCCGTGTCGTCTCCGGCTTCCCGTGCGACGGCACGCCGCACCCGGACCTGACGGCGAGGCGGCTGGCCCGGGAGCTGCTGGCGCGAGCCGGCTGAGGGGGTCGGGCGGCGGGCGGCGGCAACGGCGCGGTCGCGCCGTCCGGTTGCCGCCTTCTCACCTGCCTGCCGAGGCCGTCTTCCCCCGTACGGGGGAGACGGTTTCCTCGCACGGGGGATCCGCGACCGGTGGCCGGGCGGGTTTCCTGGAGACATGAAGATCACGATGAAACGCCTGGTCACC
Organism: Streptomyces sp. NPDC029014; assembly: GCF_055564695.1. Taxonomy (NCBI): domain Bacteria; kingdom Bacillati; phylum Actinomycetota; class Actinomycetes; order Kitasatosporales; family Streptomycetaceae; genus Streptomyces; species Streptomyces sp. NPDC029014. The sequence goes on along the minus strand of NZ_JBVHVT010000066.1, from coordinate 158 downwards.
GTGGCTGCGGTGGCGGTGCTGGCCCTCACCGGACTGGGGGGCCCGGGCGGGGGGGGCCCCCGGGACAGCAGCAGCCGTAACCGGAGCTCGGCGGGTTCTTGCCGGTGGGTCTTCTGTTGAAGACCCCATACCACAAGAGAGACCACTCCCTACCCCAC
>NZ_JBVHVT010000065.1:0-50900 GCF_055564695.1 Streptomyces sp. NPDC029014 | reverse complement strand
TTTTTTTTTTTTTCTCCCCCCCCCCCCCCCCCCCCCCCCTTCCTTTCCCCCCCCCCCCCCCCCCCCCCCCCAACAGGTCGGCGGCTCCTCGGCGCGCTCGCCGGCGTCAGTCCTCCACGACCAGCGACGGCGTCGACTTCGTGAGGACCTCGCCCCGGAAGAAGGCCGGGCTGCGGCGTTCGGTGACCGCCATGACGACCAGGCCGAGGCCCAGCAGGCCGACGCCGATGACGAAGACGCTGCCGACGCCGAGGACGGTGGAGCCGGAGCCGTAGGCCGGGTCCCACATGTCGATCAGGGTCTTGAAGAAGACGGCGGCGAGCAACAGTCCGCCCAGGACCGGGAAGACGCCCTTGAGAAAGAGGTCGCGGGTGCTGCGGCGCAGCTCGCCGCGGAAGTACCAGGCGCAGGCGAAGGCGGTCAGGGAGTAGTAGAAGCAGATCATCAGGCCGAGCGCGAAGATCGTGTCGGTGAGGACGTTCTCGCTGACCAGGGTCATCACGGTGTAGAAGGCGCCGGTGGCGACGCCCGCCATGACGGTGGCGCGGCCGGGGGTCTTGAACCGGGGGTGGACCTTGGCGTAGGCGGGCGGCAGGGCCTCGTAGGTGGACATGGCGAGGACCGTGCGGGCGACGGGGATGAAGGTGGTCTGGAGGGAGGCGGCGGCCGAGGCGAGGACGGCGACGAAGAGCAGGATGCCGAGGACGGGGCCCATGACGGGTCCGGCGAGGGCGGCGAAGACGTTGCCGGAGGTGTCGGGGTTGGCGAGGCCGAGGCCGGTGGTGCCGGAGCCGACGGCCATCTGGGCGGCGATGCCGGTGGCCAGGTACGAGCCGACGAGGACGACCATGGCGATGAGCGAGGCGCGGCCGGGGGTCTTGGCGGAGCCGGTGGTCTCCTCGTTGGTGGCCAGGCAGGCGTCCCAGCCCCAGTACATGAAGATCGAGAGGGAGAGTCCGGCGGTGAAGGCGCCCATGGACTCGACCGCGAAGGGGTTCATCCACTGCCAGGAGAAGTCCAGGCCGGTGTCGAAGGCCCCGGTGCCGGATCCGCCGGCGCCGCCGGTGGTGGCCTTCTGGAAGGCCATGACGACGAACACGGCGAGGACGGCGAGTTGGAGGCCGACCAGGGCGTACTGGACGCCCTTGGTGGCGGTCATGCCGCGGTAGCTGATGGCGGTGGCGACGGCGACGAGGGTGAGGCAGGTCGTGATGTGGACGAGCTTGTTGTCGTCGAGGGCGGCCACCGAGTCGCTGCCGGTGATCTCACCCGCGAGGAGCCAGAAGTAGGAGGTGGCGACGCCGGCGAGGTTGGAGAGGACGATGATCGTGGCGATCACCAGGCCCCAGCCGCACATCCAGCCGATGCGCGGGCCGAAGGCCTTCACGGTCCAGGTGAAGGAGGTGCCGCAGTCGGGCATGGCCTTGTTGAGCTCGCGGTAGGCGAAGGCCACCAGGAGCATCGGCAGGAAGCCGGCCAGGAAGACGGCGGGCATCTGGACGCCGACTTCGCCGGCGGTGGAGCCGAGGGTCGAGGTCAGGCAGTAGACGGGGGCGACGGTGGAGATGCCGATGACGGCGCTGCCCACCAGTCCCACGGACCCCTTGCCGAGGCCCTTGCCGCGTACGTCGGCGACGTCGCGTGCCGTGTCTTCGGCTCGGGGCCGAACGTCCAGCTGAGTCATGCCACAGGACGGTAGATCCTGCGATTTCCATATCCGGAGGTCTTAGATCCGGATCTCGGAACGGCGAATCCCCTTGGAATCCTGCGCCATGACCCGTTGGCGGATCGGCAATGAAAGGTTCACATGCCGGTGTTACCCCCGGTTCAGAGGGGCCCGGAACGCCGTTCCGATATGCGGAAACCGCAGCCATGCCCGTTTTGCCCGTTCCAAAACTTTCCCGTGCCGGTTTTTCGGCCGCGACGCTTGGCGCGGACATGCCGGTCGACCTAAGCTCCGACGGCCAAGATCATCTACACGGGGGAACGGGGACGACACGGACATGCCCTCCAGGACAGCCGGCGCCACAGCCGCAGCCACAGCCCTCGCCGCGCTCCTCACCCTCACCGCCTGCGGAGGCGGCGACGACGCCGCCGCCGGCTCCGGCATCGCCGCGATCGGCGGCCTCGAAGGCGGAAGCGGGACGGGAAACGGGAGCCGCGGCGACGGCGGGGCCGCGAAGAAGGGCAACGGCCTCGGCTTCAAGGGGCTGACGAAGGCCGGCTCCATGGCGGAAGCCGCCCGCATCATCAACGGCTACACCAAGTGCGACCGCATCAGCTCCACCAAGAACGACTCGTCGGGCTCCAGCAGCGACCCGGACGCCAAGTACGACAGCAAGACGTACTCCGTCACCGAGCGCGGTTACTGCGGACGCCGCAACGTCACCGGCATCTTCATGATCAAGGACCCCAAGGTCTTCCAGGCCGCCATCAAGGCCGAGACCGACAAGGACCACGCCGACGGCAAGGGCGGCAACATCAACAGCGGCCCCATCGTCGGCCAGGACTTCGCCACGGGATCCGAAAGCTCGGACGCCATGAGCGCCCTCCTCGCTCCCGGGAGCGGAATGCTGGTGCTCAACTGCCACCCCGGCTTCAACCCGCCGAGCGGATTCCGCAAGGAGCCGTCCCTGGTGAAGGGCTGCGTCCTCACCGACTACTACAAGGACTGAGCCGCGCACGAGACGGACGCCGCCGCGTACGAGGACGGCAGCGGGCCGGGGCGGAGGACCCCGGCCCGGCCCCGCCCCGCCTCCGCCCGCTCCCCTCAGCCCGCCCAGACGATCGACTGCACCTCGCTGTACGCGTGCAGTGCGTACGAGCCGACGTCGCGGCCGACCCCGGAGCGCTTGAAGCCGCCGAACGGCGCCTCCATGTTCCGGCCGATCGTGTTGACCCCGACCCCGCCCGCCCGCAGCCGGCGCGCCACCCGGAACGCGCGTGCCGCGTCCCCGGACCACACGTAGCTCAGCAGCCCGTAGTCGCTGTCGTTGGCCAGGGCGACGGCCTCGTCCTCCCCGCCCTCGAACGGCACGACCACCACCACCGGCCCGAAGATCTCCTCCCGGACCACCCGCATGTCGCTCGTGCAGTCCACCAGCAGCGTCGGCGCGACGTAGAACCCGCGCCCGCGGCCCGCGGCGCCCTCCACCACCGGGCGCGCCCCGCCGAACGCCAGGCGCGCGCCCTCCTTTCGGCCCAGCTCGACGTACGCCTCGACCCGGTCCCGGTGCGCGGCCGAGATCACCGGGCCGACGACCGTGCCCGGCGCCGCCGGGTCGCCGACCTTCATGTGGCCCAGGTAGGCGGTCAGCTTCTCGACCAGCTGTGCGTACACCGCCCGGTGCACGATCACCCGGGTCGGGGCGGTGCAGATCTGCCCGCTGTAGAAGGAGAAGGTGGTGCCGATCCCGGAGACCGCCGCGTCCAGGTCCGCGTCCTCGAACACGACCGCGGCGCCCTTGCCGCCCAGCTCCATCAGCTGCCGCTTCATGGAACGGCCGCAGACCTCCGCGATGCGCTGCCCGACCGCCGTGGAGCCGGTGAAGGACACCATGCCCACGTGCGGGGAGGCGACCGCGGCCTCGCCGACCTCCACCGCCTGCCCGCCGACGACGTTGACCACGCCCCGCGGCACCCCGGCCTCGGCCAGCGCCTCGGCCATCCGGAACACCGACAGCGGGTCCTGCGGGGCCGGCTTGACCACCACCGTGTTGCCCATGGCCAGGGCGGGGGCCACCTTGCCCGCCGGGTTCGCCCACGGGTTGTTGTACGAGGTGATGCAGGTGACCACGCCGACCGGCTGGCGCACCTCCAGCGCCCCCAGCACGGCCGCCCTCCCCATCGGTCCCGCCTCGGTGACCTGCGGCGGGAGGCCCCGCTCGACCGGTTCCAGGGCGCCCCTCGCGTACCGCCGGAAGCGGGCCACCCCCACCCCGACCTGCATGCCGCGCGCGATGCCCGTCGGGGCGCCGGTCTCCGCCCGGGCCAGTTCCGCCCAGGGTTCGAACTCCCGCTGGACGATGTCCGCGGCCCGGTCGAGGATCGCCGCCCGCTGCTCCGGCCTGGTCCGCGACCAGCCCTCGAAGGCCTCGGCCGCCGCCGCGGCCGCCTCCAGGACCTGCGCGGGCGAGGCCTCCGGCGCGAGGCCGACGACCGACTCGTCGGCCGGGTTGACCACCTCGTAGTGGCCGCCCGCCGGCTCCACCCACTCGCCGCCGATGAACAGGCACTGCCCGTCCCGGCCCTGCCCGCCCGGGCCCTGCCCGCTCCGGTCCTGCCCTGCGCCGGTCCCCGTCACCGGGTGCTCACCGTCCTCGTGTCCCGGCCCGACCGGAGCACGGTGCCCGGGACCGCGCCCGTCACCCGGTCGTCCCGTACCGTCTCGACCCCGTTGACCCGCACCGACACGATGCCGACCGCCCGCGCGTCCAGCCGCGGGCTGTCGCCGGGCAGGTCGTGGACCAGGGTCGCCGGCCCGGCCTCGATCCGCTCCGGGTCGAACAGCACCAGGTCCGCGTGCCAGCCCTCGGCGATCCGGCCGCGCTCGCGCAGCCCGAACAGCCGGGCCGGGTCGTCGGTGAGCATCCGTACCGCCTGCTCCAGCGGCAGCAGCTTGCGGCCGCGCAGGCAGTCCCCGAGGAACCGGGTCGTGTACGGGGCCCCGCACATCCGGTCCAGGTGCGCGCCCGCGTCCGAACCGCCCAGCATGACGTCCTCGTGCTGCCACGTCTCGGCGCGCAGTGCCCAGCTCGCCGGGTCGTTGTCGGTCGGCATCGGCCACAGCACCGTGCGCAGGTCGTCGTTGGCGCAGATGTCCACCAGGCAGTGGAAGGGGTCCTGGCCGCGCTCGGCCGCTATGTCGCGGACGACCCGGCCGGTGAGCCCCTCGTTCTCCTTGCTGTACGTGTCCCCGATGACGTACCGCCCGAAGTCGGCCAGGCGGCGGAACACGCCGGCCTCCTTGCTGTCGGCGCGGCGCAGCATCTCCGCCCGTACGACGGGGTCGCGCAGCCGGGCGATCCGCTCGGGCACGGGCAGGCCGAGGACCTCGCCCCAGCCGGGGATCAGGTTGAGGGCGCAGAAGGTGCCGAGGGACATGTTCATGGGGGTGAGGATCGGCATCGTCAGTGCGACGATGCGGCCGCCTGCCTTGCGGGCGCGCTCGCTGGGGACCAGTTGGCGCGGGACGCGCTCGGGGACGGCGGCGTCGATGGTGAGCACGTTCCAGTTGAGGGGGCGGCCGGCGGCGGCGCTCATCTCGACGAGCAGGTCGATCTCGGCGTCGGCGAACTGGTCGAGGCAGCCGGCGACGATGGCCTCCAGCTGGGTGCCCTCGTGTTCGCCGACCGCGCGGGACAGGGCGATGAGTTCGGCGGGCTCGGCGTGCCGGGAGGCGACGGGGGCGCCGTCCCCGTCGGAGTGGGTGGAGGACTGGGTGGTGGACAGGCCCCAGGCGCCCGCGTCCATGGCCTCGTGCAGGAGGGCGGTCATCTGCTCCAGCTGGGCGGGGGTGGGCCGGCCGCCGGTCGCGTCCGCGCCCATGACGTGCCGGCGCAGCGCGCAGTGGCCGACCATGAAGCCCGCGTTGACGGCGATCCGCCCTTCCAGGGCGTCGAGGTATTCGCCGAAGGAGGACCAGGTCCAGTCGACGCCCTCCTCCAGGGCGGCCAGGGCCATGCCCTCGACCTTGCTCATCATCCGGCGCGTGTAGTCGGCGTCCTCGGGGCGGGCCGGGTTGAGGGGGGCGAGGGTGAAGCCGCAGTTGCCGCCGGCGACGGTGGTCACGCCGTGGTTCATGGAGGGCGTGGCGTACGGGTCCCAGAACAGCTGGGCGTCGTAGTGGGTGTGCGGGTCGACGAAGCCGGGGCAGAGGACGAGGCCGGCGGCGTCCTCGCTGGTGCGGGCCTCCTCGGTGACGGTGCCGGGGGCGCCGATGACGGCGATGCGGCCGTCGCGGATGCCGACGTCGGCGGTGTACCGGGGGGATCCGGTGCCGTCGACGACGGTGGCTCCCCTGATCAGGTGGTCGAGCATGGCGGGTGACGTCCCTTCTCCTCAGTTCCGTTCCCGGCCGGGGCGGGGGCAGGCCGCTGCCCGCGCGCCCCGGCCGGTTCCGCGGGGCCGGGGCCCCCGGGACGGCGGTCCGGGAAACCGCCGTCCCCGCTGCACCGCCGGTCAGGCGCCCGCGTCGGCGCTCTGGCGGAAGCGGGTGGTGCGGTGCACCGGGTCGGTGTCGATCTCCGGGATGACGTGCTCGCCGATCAGCTTGATCGTCGTCATCGTGTCCTCGTACGAGACCCCGGTCGGCAGGCCGAAGGACAGCTGGTCGGCGCCCGCCTGCTCCCAGCGCTTGCACTGCGCGAGGACCTCGGACGGGTCACCGCAGATCAGCAGTTCCTCGGCGATGAGGAGCTCGATGATCTCCGCGTTGTACTCGGGCAGGATCTCGGGCCACTGCGGAATCGCCTCGGGCCGCGGGAAGGTGTCGTGGTAGCGGAAGACCAGCGACTGGAAGCGGTTCATGTTCGCGTTGACCGCGATCTCGACCGCCTTGTCGTGGGTCTCGGCGCAGATCGCCGTCGAGGTGACCATCACGTTGTCGTTGACGAAGGCGCCGATGGCCTTCGCCTCCTGGATCGCCGTCTTGTACTGCTCCAGCACCCACTCCATGTCGGAGACCTTCTGGACGCTGAAGCCGAGGACGCCGAGGCCCTTCTTCGCCGCCATCGCGTACGAGGACGGGGACCCGGCGGCGTACCACATGGCCGGGTGGGCCTTGCCGTACGGCTTGGGGAAGATCTTGCGCGGGGGCAGCGACCAGTGCTTGCCCTGGAACCCCTCGTATTCCTCCTGGAGGAACATCTTGGGGAACTCGGCGATGGTCTCCTCCCATATCTCCTTGGTGTGGTTCATGTCCGTGACGCCGGGCAGGAAGCCGAGGATCTCGTGGCTGCCGGCGCCGCGGCCGGTACCGAACTCGAAGCGGCCCTTGGAGAGGTGGTCGAGCATGGCGACCTTCTCGGCCACCTTGACCGGGTGGTTGACGGGCGCCAGGGGGTTGAAGATGCCGGAGCCGAGGTGGATGCGCTCGGTGGCGTGGGCGAGGTAGGCGAGGAAGACCTCGTTCGCCGACAGGTGCGAGTACTCCTCCAGGAAGTGGTGCTCGGAGGCCCAGGCGTACTTGAAGCCGGACTTGTCGGCCTGGATGACGTACTCGGTCTCCTCGATCAGCGCCTTGTGCTCTGCCTCGGGGTCGACCCTGGACCGCGCCTCAGGCACGTATCCCTGCACGAAGAGCCCGAATTCCAAGGGGGTTCACCGTCCTCGCTCATTTCTGACGATCCGTCAGATCGGATGGGTCGACTGTTCCACCACGGGGCGGGAGCGTCAATACCTGATTGACCGTCAGAACACGCTGACGCCCGCCATCCAGCCGCCGTCGATGACGAACGGCTGCCCGGTGATGTACGAGGAGTCCTCGCCCGTCAGGAACAGCGCCAGCCGGGCAACCTCCTCCGGTCGCCCCACCCGCCCCAGCGGCACCACCCGCCGGTACAGCTCCCCCATCGCCTCGCGCGCCTCCTCGCTCACGCCCGCCGGGTCCAGCAGCCCCGGATTGGCCATCGGGGTGTCCACCGCACCCGGGCACATCGCGTTGACCCGGATGTTCTTCGCCGCCAGCTCCAGCGCCGCCACCCGGGTCAGCCCGATGATCGCCGCCTTGGTCGCCGCGTACGCACCCACGTACGCCATGCCCGTCAGACCGGTGTACGAGGACGTGTTCACGATGGTCCCGCCGCCGGCCGCCTCGATCTCCGGGGCCAGCACCTTGATCCCGAGGAAGGCGCCGACCTGGTTGACCTGCACCAGCTCCTGGAACTCCGCCAGCGGGGTCGAGGCCAGCTCGTTGAAGCGCAGGATGCCCGCGTTGTTGACCAGGCCGTCGACCCGGCCGAAGGCCTCCCTGGCGGCGGCCACCGCGGCCACCCAGTCCACCTCCCGGCTCACGTCCAGCCGGACGTACCGGACCCGGCCCTCGCCGACCTCCTCGGCGATCTCCTTCGCCACGGCCGCACCCTGCTCGTCCAGCACGTCACCGAGGAGCAGCTGCGCCCCCTCGGCGGCGAACAGCCGGGCCTCCTGCTCGCCCTGGCCGCGGGCGGCACCGGTGATGAGGACGACGCGGCCGTGGAGCCTGCCGGTGGATATGCCCATGCCCGTACTCCCTCTAGTCGTTGAGGAGGGGCGCCACCTCGGCGCCGAACGCGGTGATCTGGTCGGTCAGCTCGGCGCGGTCGCGGCTGCGGAAGCGGACCTGGATCTGGTCGACGCCCAGCGCCCGGTACGCGCGCAGCGACTCGGCGAGCACCTCCGGCTTGCCGGACAGGGTGCGGCGGCCGGTGTCCCAGGCGGGCTCGCCGACGTACAGCGCCTCGGTGATCGCCCCGAACTCGAACGGCTCCGCGACCCCTGCCCGCTCCCGGAGTTCCCTGATCCGGGCGATCTGCGCGGGCAGCCGGTCCCGTGGATCGCCCTGCGGGAGCCAGCCGTCGCCGCGGACGGCCGCCCGCCGCACGGCGGCGGGCGAGGAGCCGCCGACCCAGACGGGGATCCGGGGCTGCACGGGCCGGGGCCGCTGGCCGAGGTCCCGGAAGGAGAACCGTTCCCCCTCGAAGGCCGGGAACTCCTCGGGCCCGAGGGCCGCGCGCAAGGCGTCGAGCGTCTCGTCGAGGAGGGCGCCGCGCCCGGCGAAGTCGACGCCGAGGACCTCGAACTCCTCCTGGACGTGGCCCGCGCCGACGCCGAGGATCAGCCGGCCGCCCGAGAGGTGGTCGACCGTCGCGTACTGCTTGGCGCCGAGCAGCGGGTGCCGCAGGCCCAGGATCGCGACATGGCTCAGCAGCCGCACGCGCTCGGTCACCCCGGCGAGGAAGGCGAGGGTCGCCACCGGGTCGTACCAGATGGTGCTCATGGGGCCGGCGAGGCGGCGCGGTACGGCCACGTGGTCGCAGGTGGCCACGTAGCCGAACCCGGCCCGGTCGGCGGCCCGGGCGACCTCGGCGAGGTCGGCGGGGCCGGCCGAGGCCTCCCAGGCCTCGGCGTACAGGGTGCTCTGCGACTGGATCGGGAGCTGCATCCCGTACACCAGCCGGCCTTCCGCAAACACGCGCGCCATAGGGTCCCCGCCTCGATGCTCTGTCCGGCTCGTCCGGGGGCCATCGTCTTATCTGACGATCCGTCAGGCAATAGGGCGGTCAGAAGCCGTGCGGACCCATCACGATGACCGGCTTCGCCGCCGGGTCGAGCGTCTTCAGCACCCTGTGCATGGCCTGCTTCGAGATGCCCACGCACCCCTGAGAGGGCCCGTCGTGGTCCACGTGCAGCCAGATGTTGCCGCCCTTGCGCTCCCCCTCCGGCTTCGTCGGGTCCAGCGGCGACACGCCCCGCTTGCGGTTGAAGTCGATCGCCACGACGTAGTCGAAGGAACCGGCCAGGGACTCCCCCTCGACGCCGTGACCGAAGGCCGTGAACGCCCTGCTGCGGTCGTACGGCAACCGCGTCCCCGGCGGCTTCGGCAGCAGACCGCCGGCGTCACTCAGCGAGAACACCCCTACGGGGGACGTGAGATCTCCATAACTACGCTCCGTGGACCACCCCCTGGCCCCGTTGCGCGCGGGCCAGCGCTCGGCCAGGACCCAGTCGGCACCGGCCGCGGGGCGCGTGTAGAGGGCGGCGGTCGCGTACGAGGAATCCCTCGCCTTGCCCGTGACCAGGATGAGCTGGAGGGAATCCGCCGGGATCCGCGCCAGGGTCTGCTCACTGATGCCGGGGAGCCCCTGCATGTCGTACCGCCAGGCCTCACGCCCGGCACGGCCGTCGGCGGTGGCGGCGGGGCGGTCGTCGGTGACGGTGTGGGCACGCGCCTCGGCGTTGCCGGGAGCGTCCTGGACGGCATGGAACCAGGCCGCCGTACAGGCCAGCAGGCCGGCGGCGGCAGCAGCGCCGACCCCGGCCCCGGCACGCGCGGCCACACGGGGCCGAGGAAAGCCGACTCGGGCGAACTTGCTCATTCCACCGACCGTACACAGCCCGGGCCCCCCACGCCGTGGACGTCAACCTCCCGGGGGGTGTCGAGGCGCGAGGGTGACGGCGACGGAGGGAGGCGGCGCCGGGGGGACGTACGCGCGGAGAGAGCAGACGGGGAAAAGAGGAGCACCCGGCACCGCCCGGGATCCGGCGCTCCCGGGGCAGCGGAACACCGCAAGGCGGAGCCGCGGGCGGGCGGCTCCGGCGGGGCCGTTTTATGGATGTGGTACCCCCTGGCCATCCTTCGGGGGCTTCCCGGCGACTCTTTGGCATTCCGGGGCGGGACGGTCGGTCAAGGGTGGCCGAAGGCCATCGCGAAGCGACGCGACCGGAGGGAGCGCCCTTGAGGGACCGGCCCGAACCGGAAGGACAATGGGCCGACGGGAAGCCCCCGAACACACTCCCGACCCCGAGTGCGGCATCCCGCCCCCACCCCCTTCCCCCCTCCGCGGCGTACGCTCGGGGGATGAGAACTCCCAGGCACGCAGCGCGCATTGTGGTTCTGGATCCCGGTGGGGCGGTGTTCCTGTTCCGGGAGAACAACGTCGAGGTCGGCATTCACTGGCTGCCGCCGGGCGGGGGGATCGATCCGGGTGAGACGCCCGAGGAGTGTGTGCGGCGGGAGCTGCGGGAGGAGACCGGCTGGACCGATCTCCTGCCGCAGCGGCTGCTGTGCACGTGGGAGCACGACTTCACGCACGAGGGCGTGCCCGTGCGCCAGCACGAGCACATCTACGTGACCACCGGCCCCCGCCGCGACCCCGTCCCCGAGGACCCCGGGGCGCACTGGCGGTGGTTGTCGCCGACGGCGCTGGCCGGACTCGGGGAGCCGTCGTGGCCGCCGCGGTTGGCGGAGCTACTGGCGGCCGAGAAAAGCGGGGAGCCCGTTCACCTGGGACTCGTGGTCTGATCCCCCGCACCGGCACCGGCACCGGCACCGGCACCGGCACCCGAGCCCACCCCAGTACCCGAGCCCGCACCAGCACCAGCACCAGCACCAGCACCAGCACCCGAGCCCACCCCAGCACCCGCACCCGCACCCGCACCCGCACCCGCACCCGCACCCGGGGCCACCCCAGCACCCGCACTCGCCCCCGCCCCGCCCGTCGCCCGGGCGTACAGCGCGGCCGCGTAGTCGCCGAGGACGGTGCTGGTCGAGACGTCGTCGGTGTCGCCGCCGGTCAGGATGCCCACGATCTTGCCGTCACGGGCGAGCCAGGCGCTGCCGCTCGTGCCGCCCGGGAAGTCCGCGCAGTCGAAGCGCTGCTGGGTCGCCGACTCGCGGACCGCCTTGGCCGTGCAGGTGCGCGGGACCTTGCGGTCGGCGGGGTAGCCGGTGACGGTGACCTCCTCGCCGGCGCGGCCCGTGGTGTCGAGGGGGGCTGCGCCGACGACGTCCTCGATGTTGCGGCCCGTGGCGTCGGGGGCGAGGCGGGCGAAGGCGAGGTCGTAGTCGTCGTCGGAGCCGTCGGACCAGCGGCTGTCCTCGAAGACCTCTTCGATCTTCCAGGCACCGTACGGGGCGGCCCCGTTCCCGTACGCGGGTGCGAAGAGGGCGCCGCCGCCCGCCACCTTGCCGGCGAGCAGACAGTGCCCGGCGGTGACGATGAGGTTCTTGCCGGGGCTGCGGACCACGGTGGCCGTGCAGAAGTGATCACCCTGCACATCGCCCTCGAACAGGGCTCCGGTGAAAGCGGCCGAGGTGCCCGGCTTCGGTATGCCGGCGGTGGTCAGCTGAGGCTGCTTGGGTGATTGCGTTCGCGAAGTCGGACTCGGTGAGGGTTGCGCCGGGGCCGCCGCTTCGGTCCGGGTCGCCGGTCGACTCCCCGGGTCCGGCACCACCTTGGTCATGGCGGCAGATGCGCCGATCGCCGCTATCGCGCACAACACCCCGGTCACCACGGTCCGCTTGTCCATCACTGCCGCCCCTTCAGCTTTGCTCTGGCGAAGCATGCCTTGGCGGTCCGGTCACCCGCAAGGGGACGGCCGTTCACCGTCCGCTACACCCCGCGCCCGAGGGGCGGTTCACCGCCCACCACCCGGGTCGGAGCGGCCGTTCACCGTCCGCTACGCCCCGGGCCAGAGCCCCTCCGGCGTCAGCCCCAGCAGCTCGATCGCGTTGCCGCGGACGATGCGTTCGACCACGTCCGGGTCCAGGTGACCCATCTGGGCCTCGCCGACCTCGCGGGACTTGGGCCAGGTGGAGTCGGAGTGCGGGTAGTCGGTCTCGTACAGGACGTTGCCGGCGCCGATGGCGTCGAGGTTGCGCAGGCCGAAGGCGTCGTCGAAGAAGCAGCCGTAGACGTGTTCGGCGAAGAGCTCGGACGGCGGGCGCAGCACCTTGTCGGCGACTCCGCCCCATCCGCGGTTCTCCTCCCAGACCACGTCGGCGCGTTCCAGGATGTACGGGATCCAGCCGATCTGGCCCTCGGCGTACATGATGCGGAGGTTGGGGAAGCGTTCGAACTTGCCGCTCATCAGCCAGTCGACCATCGAGAAGCAGCAGTTGGCGAAGGTGATGGTGGAGCCGACGGCGGGCGGGGCGTCGGCGGACGTCGAGGGCATGCGGCTGGAGGAGCCGATGTGCATGGCGATGACGGTGCCGGTGTCGTGGCAGGCCTGGAGGAAGGGGTCCCAGGCGTCGGTGTGGATCGACGGCAGTCCGAGGTGCGGGGGTATCTCGGAGAAGGCGACGGCGCGCACACCGCGCGCCGCGTTGCGGCGTACCTCGGCGGCGGCGAGTTCGGCGTCCCAGAGCGGGATGAGGGTGAGGGGGACGAGGCGGCCGTGGGCCTCGGGGCCGCACCACTCCTCGACCATCCAGTCGTTGTAGGCGCGTACGCCGAGCAGCCCCAGCTCACGGTCCTTGGCCTCGGTGAAGGTCTGGCCGCAGAAGCGGGGGAAGGTGGGGAAGCAGAGCGCGGACTGGACGTGGTTGACGTCCATGTCGGCCAGCCGGTCGGGAACCGAGTAGGAGCCGGGGCGCATCTGCTCGTACGTGATGACCTCCAGCCGGATCTCGTCGCGGTCGTAGCCGACGGCGGTGTCGAGGCGGGTGAGGGGGCGGTGCAGGTCCTCGTACACCCACCAGTCGCCGATCGGTCCGGGGTCGCCCTCGGCGCCCATGACGGGGGCGAACTTGCCGCCGAGGAAGGTCATTTCCTTCAGGGGGGCACGGACGATACGGGGTCCGGTGTCGCGGTAGCGGGACGGGAGCCGGTCCTGCCAGACGTGAGGAGGTTCCACGGTGTGGTCGTCCACCGAGATGATCTTCGGGAAGGTCTCCATGGCCCTCACGGTAGCGTCAATCTGACGAACCGTCAGCTAGTTGAGGAGTGATCGGTTCGACACGGGCTGACGGGTACGAGCAAGACAGGGCAGACTGACCCTTACACCGACGGAAGGCAGGGGGGACGACAGATGGAGGGCATACCGGCCATCCCGCACCAGCGGAACCACCCCGACGCAGCCCGGCGCGCACCCGGAACGGCCCAAGCCGCCCCCGGCACCCCGCAGGCCGCCCCCGGGCCCGAGGCCGTGCCCACGACCCCCACGACACCCGCCACCCCCACGACACCCGCGTCCCCCGCACCCCCCGGACCCCCGATGGCCGGCCCGGTCGCGCGGGCGGCCGCGCCCCCCACACCCCACGCCGCCGCAGACCCCTCCCCCGCCTCCCGCTTCGCCGTCCTCGGGCCGATCCGCGCCTGGCGCGGCGGCGAGACCCTGCCCTCCGGCACCCCCCAGCAGCGCGCCCTGCTCGCCGTGCTGCTGCTGCGCGGCGGCCGCACCGCCACCGCCCCCGAGCTGATCGACGCCATCTGGGGCGAGGACCCGCCGCAGCAGGCCCTCGCCACCATCCGCACCTACGCCTCCCGGCTGCGCAAGGTCCTCGACCCCGGCACCCTGGTCACCGACGCCGGCGGCTACGCCATCCGCACCCCCACCGGCACCCTCGACCTCGGCGTCGCCCGCAGCCTCGCCTCCGACGCCGACCAGGCCCGTACCGCCGGCGACCGGGGCCTCGCCCGCACCCTCCTGGCCCGCGCCCTCGACCTGTGGGACGGCGAACCCCTCGCCGGGGTCCCCGGCCCGCACGCCGAGACCGAGCGCGCCCGGCTCGTGGAGTGGCGCCTGCAGCTGCTGGAGACCCGCCTCGACCTCGACCTGGAGGTCGGCCACCACGCCGAGGCCGTCTCCGAGCTCACCGCGCTGACCGCCGCCCACCCCCTGCGCGAGCGGCTCCGCGAACTGCTCATGCTCGCCCTGTACCGCAGCGGCCGGCAGGCCGAGGCCCTCGCCGTGTACGCCGACACCCGCCGCCTCCTCGCCGACGAGCTCGGCGTCGACCCGCGCCCCGAACTGGCCGCACTCCAGCAGCGCATCCTGCGCGCCGACGCCGAACTCGCCTGCGCCGAGGCCCCGGCCCCGGCCGCCTCGCCCGTCCACGTCCGGCCCGCGCAGCTGCCCGCCACCGTGCCCGACTTCACCGGCCGCGCCACCTTCGTGGGCGAGCTCGGCGCCATCCTGTCCGCCGCCGACGGCCAGGTCATGGCCGTCTCCGCGCTCGCCGGCATCGGCGGCGTCGGCAAGACCACCCTCGCCGTGCACGTCGCCCACGCCGCCCGCCCGCACTTCCCCGACGGCCAGCTGTACGTCGACCTCCAGGGCACCGAACCGCGCCCCGCCGAGCCCGTCGCCGTCCTCGGTTCCTTCCTGCGCGCCCTCGGCACCCCCGACACCGCCATCCCCGACACCGCCGACGAGCGGGCCGCGCTCTACCGATCCACCCTCGACGGCCGCCGCGTCCTGGTGCTCCTCGACAACGCCCGCGACGCCGCCCAGGTCCGGCCACTGCTGCCGGGCACCGCCGGCTGCGCCGCCCTCGTCACCAGCCGGGTCCGCATGGCGGGCCTCGCCGGGGCCCATCTCGTCGACCTCGACGTGATGAGCCCCGAGGAGGCCCTGCAGCTGTTCACCCGGATCGTCGGCGCCGAACGCGTCGCGGCCGAACGCCAGGCCGCACTCGACGTCGTCGGCGCCTGCGGCTTCCTCCCGCTCGCCATCCGCATCGCCGCCTCCCGCCTGGCCGCCCGCCGCACCTGGACCGTCTCCGTCCTCGCCGCCAAGCTCGCCGACGAGCGCCGCCGCCTCGACGAACTCCAGGCGGGCGACCTCGCCGTCAAAGCCACCTTCGAGCTGGGGTACGGCCAGCTCGAACCCGCCCAGCAGCGCGCGTTCCGCCTGCTCGGCCTCGCCGACGGACCCGACGTCTCGCTGGCCGCCGCGGCCGCCGTCCTCGACCGGCCCGAGCACGACACCGAGGACCTCCTGGAGGCTTTAGTCGACTGCTCCCTGCTGGAATCCGCCGCGCCCGGCCGCTACCGCTTCCACGACCTCGTACGCCTCTACGCGCGTGCCTGCGCCGAACGCGACGAGCAGCCCGCGACCGAGCGGGACGCCGCCCTCGACCGGCTGCTCGACTTCTACCTCGCCACCGCCTCCGCCGTGTACGCCGTCGAACGCCCCGGCGACCGGCTCCCCGCCCACCTCGCGGCCACCCACCACCCCGGCCTGCGCTTCACCGAGCCCCGCGCCGCCCTGGACTGGCTGTACGCCGAGGCCGACCCGCTGCTCGCCTGCGTCCGGCAGTCCTCCGTACGCACCACCGGGCGCGCCGACGTGCTCCGCCGGGCCGTGGACCTGCTGTGGGCGGCCAAGGACCTCGCCGAGTCCGGCGCCAACTCCAAGCAGTACGAGTCCGCCGCCGCGGCCCTGCGCGACGCGGCCCGCACCGCCGCGGACCCGCACACCGAGGGCCGCGCCCGCACCGCGCTGACCAACGTCCACCTCGTCGCCGGCCGGTTCGCCGAGGCCGACGACGAGGCCCGGCAGGCCACCGTCCTGGCCCGCGCGGCCGGCGACCCGCTGCCCAGCTGCTGGGCGCCCAACGACCGCGGGATCATCGCCCTCTACCAGGCCCGCTACGCCGACGGCGAGCGCTACCTGCTGGAGGCCATCGAGAACTTCCGCGCCGACGGAAACCACATCGGCGAGGCCAGCGCCCTGTGCAACCTCTCCCGCATCCACGTCGAGCTGGGCCGGCTGACCAGCGCGATCGAGCTGGCCGAACAGGGCATCGCCATATACGACCGGATGGGCCTGACCCTGCGCCTGGCCAACGGCCGGTACGCGCTCGGCATCGCCCTCACCCAGGCCGGGCGGCTCGCCGAGGCGCAGGCGCAGCTCACCGAGGCGCTGTCCCTCTTCCACGACAACCGCCAGCCCCTGTGGGAGGGCGTGACGCACTTCCGGCTCGCCGAGGCGCACCTGGCCGCGCACCGGCCGACGCTGGCCGCCGCCCACGCCGAGCAGGCCATCGCACTGCGCGGCATCGGCGGCGAGTGGCGGCGGGCGACCGTGCTGACGGTGCTGGGCAAGGCCCTGCAGCGGCTGGGGCAGCGGGACCGGGCGCGGGTGTGCTGGCGGGACGCGGAGGCCGTCTTCGCGGGGCTCGGATCGCCGGAACTGGCCGAGGTGCGGGCGCTGCTGGCATCGGAGATCGCGGCCTGATCCCGCGGGCCGGCGGGAGTTGAACGAGGCATTCATCGTTCGTTTATCGCCTTCGGCCACGATGGACACATCGACTCACCGCGTCGGGGGGCGCGGGAGTCCGCTGGAGGACCGCCCGTTCGGCGGTCCGCGGGGGAATTGCCGAACGGGCCCTACCCATCCATCAGGAGATCCGATGACGACGAACGAGAACATCCTGCCGAACGAGAGCGACATCATCCCGCTCGACAACCACGCCTCGGGAATCGCGATCAAGCCGGTCGACGGACCCGTCGCGGGCGACGTCGACATCACTCCGATGGACAACCACGCCTCCGGCATCGCGATCAAGCCGGTCGACAAGCCGGCTGCGGACGAGGAGATCGTCTCGCTGGACAACCACGCGTCCGGCCCGCGTCCGTAACCGAGCGCTCCCCGCACGGCCGTCCCACGGGGGAAACGGGGGACGGCCGTGCACGGGGGACACGGGGGAAACAGGGGGGTGCGCCGGGGTCACGGGGGGACCACGGCGCCACCACGGGGGAGCACCACCACGGGGGAAGCAAGGCAACGGGGGAGCACAACGCAGGAACGGCGGCCGCGGTGGCCCGGAGGGGGAGCCACCGCGGCCGCCGCGTGCGTGCGTCCGGCAGCTGCGCAGCAGGTGCGGACGCGGCTGGGGCCGGGAGGAAGGGGCGGGCGCCGGTCCGTGGCTAGGCTGGGACCGTGTTCACCTCACAGGGGCCGAGCCTGCGCGAGCTCGCCGTTCAGGCCTTCTCTTCGGTCGAGCGGGGCTACGACCTGCTCGCGCCCAAGTTCGACCACACGCCGTTCCGCACCCCGGACCGCATGCTCGACGCCGTCGAGGAGGCCCTCGCCGGGTACGAGGGGTCCTTCGGCTCCGGCCTGGACGTCTGCTGCGGCACGGGCGCGGCCCTCGGAATGCTCCGCCGGCTGTGCCGGGACCGGGTGACCGGAGTGGACCTGAGCGCGGGCATGCTGGCCGAGGCCGAGCGGCTGTACGGCGGCGGCGCCGGGGTCGGCGGCGTCGACCTGGTGCGGGCCGACGCGCGGGCCCTGCCGCCCGGGCTGGCGGACACGTACGACCTGGCGGTCAGCTTCGGGGCGTTCGGGCACTTCCTGCCGGCCGAGCGGCCCGCCCTCTTCGGCGGTGTCCACCGGGCGCTGCGCGCGGGCGGGGTGTTCGCCTTCCCGATCGGGGCGCCGATACCGCCGACCTCCCCGCTGTGGTGGGCGGTGGCGGGCTTCGACGCGGCGATGCGCGTGCGCAACGCGGTGTGGCGGCCGCCGTTCGTCATGTACTACCGGACGTTCCCGTGGGGCGGGGTCCGCGCGGACCTGCGGGCGGCCGGCTTCACGGTGGGGACCGTGCCGTTGGAGCCCTTCGGGGAGCGCCCGGACGGCACCCCGCGCTGGCGGCTCGTCCTCGCCCGCAAGCCCGCCCGGTAGGTGGGCGTCAGCGGGCGCGGAGCTCCCGTTTGAGGACCTTGCCGCTCGCGTTGCGCGGGAGCTCGGGGACGAACTCCACGGCACGCGGGACCTTGTAGTTGGCCATCTCCCGCCGGGACCAGGCGATCAGGTCGTCGGCGGTGAGCGTGGAGCCGGGGCGGCGCACCGCGTACGCCTTGCCGACCTCGCCGAGGCGGGGGTCGGGGACTCCGACGACCGCCACGTCGGCGATGTCCGGGTGCAGGCCGAGGAGTTGCTCTATCTCGGCGGGGTAGGCGTTGAAGCCGCCGACGATGAACATGTCCTTGATCCGGTCGGTGATGCGCAGGTTGCCGCGCTCGTCGAGGACGCCGACGTCGCCGGTGCGCAGCCAGCCGTCCGGGGTGATGGCGAGGGCGGTCTCGTCCGGGTCCTCGAAGTAGCCCTGCATGACGTGGTGGCCGCGCACCCACACCTCGCCCGCCCCGCCCGCGGGCAGGACCCGGCTGTCGCCGTCCGCGATGCGGATCTCGGTGCCGGGGACGGCCCGTCCGGAGGTGGCGGCGATGACCTCGGCGGGGTCGCCGCGGCGGCACATGGAGACGATGCCGCCGGCCTCGGAGAGCCCGTACGCGGTGAGGACGGTGTCGACGCGCAGTTCGGAGCGGAGCCGCTCGACGAGCCGGAGCGGGACGACGGCGGCGCCGGTGACGACCAGGCGGAGGGTGGACAGGTCGTGGTGGCCGCGCTGGGGGTGGTCGAGGAGCGACTGGTGGAGGGTGGGCGGGCCGGGGAGGACGGAGATCCGCTCGGCCGCGATGTTGGCGAGGGCGGTGTCCACGTCGAAGACGGGCTGGGGGACCATCGTGGCGCCGCGCATGAGGCAGGCGAGGATGCCAGCCTTGTAGCCGAAGGTGTGGAAGAAGGGATTCACGATCAGGTAGCGGTCGCCCTCGCGGAGTCCGGCGAGCTCGCTCCACACCTCGTAGCAGCGCAGGGACTGGGCGTGGGTGATGACGGCGCCCTTGGGTCTCCCGGTGGTGCCCGAGGTGAAGATGATGTCGGAGGGGGCTTCGGGGCGGATGGATACGGCCCGCCGGCGGACGTCCTCGGCGGGGACGGCGTCGCCGCCGGCCAGGAAGTCCTTCCAGGTGCGGAAGTCCTCGGGGGCGTCGTCGGCGAGGACGACGACCTGTTCGAGGTGCGGCAGGCCCGGCAGCGGGCCGCGTCCGGCGGTGCCGCCCTGCGCGGTGGGGCCCTCCCCGGTGAGGCCCTGCGCGGCCGGGGCCTGCGCGGCGGCCCGGCGCAGGGAGGCGACGTAGGAGGTGCCGAGGAAGGTGCCGGTGACGAACAGCAGGCGGGCCCGGCTGCGGTCGAGGACGTACGCGGCTTCCGTGCCCTTGAAACGCGTGTTGAGCGGGACGAGGACGGCGCCCGCGGAGACCGCGCCGAGGGCGCAGACGATCCAGTCCAGGGTGTTGGGGGCCCAGACGGCGACCCGGTCGCCGGGCTCGATGCCGGCGGCGAGGATGGCTGCGGCGGCGCGTTCGACGCGCTCGCCGAGCTGCGCGTAGCTCAGCCGGGTGCGGCCGTCGGCCACGGCCTCGCGGTCGGCGTGGCGGGCTGCGGCCGCACGCACCAGGCCCGCGATGCTGCCCCAGCGCAGATCCCCCCGCACGCCCTCGTCCGTGGCGCCCGGGCCCGCCGCGGGACCTGTCCCGGTGCCTGCCACGGGCTCCGCAGCGGCCACTCCTGCTCCGGAGCCTGCTTCGGCTCCTGTGCCGGGCCCTGTGCCAGGTTCTGTGTCCGGCCCCGTGTCCGGCCCCGTGTCGGGCCCTGCTGCGCTTCCCGCCCCGCGTCCCGCCCCCGGTCCGGTTTCGGGACCCGGTCCGTGCCCGGACGTGCGTACGCCCTCGCCCATCGTCCGCCTCCCCACGACACCAGTAGCTGACTATCCGTCAGATTAGCTGTAGCCTTCGCGGCTGTCAGCACTGGCGCGGCCCCGGAGGTGGCGGATGGCGGCAACACTCAAGGACGCTACGGCGATCGTCGGAATCGGCCAGACGCCCTTCGCCAGACGGCTGCCCGGAACCGAGAAGGAACTCGCCTGCCGGGCGGTCCTCGCCGCCCTCGACGACGCCGGGATCGCCCCCGCCGAGGTCGACGCCTTCGCCTCCTACACCATGGAGGAGACCGACGAGGTCGAGGTCGCCAAGGCGATCGGTGCCGGCGACGTCACCTTCTTCTCCAAGGTGGGCTACGGCGGCGGCGGCTCCTGCGCCACCGTCGGCCACCTCGCCGCCGCCGTCGCCACCGGCCAGGCCACCGTCGGGGTCGCCTGGCGCTCCCGCAAGCGCGGCTCCGGGCCCCGCCCGTGGACCAACACCGCCGTGCAGCTGCCCACCCCCGGGCAGTGGACCCGCCCCTTCGGCCTGCTGCGGCCCGCCGACGAGATCGCCATGCTGGCCCGCCGCTACATGCACGAGTACGGGGCCACCCGCGACCACCTCTTCAACGTGGCCATGGCCTGCCGCAACCGGGCCAACGAGAACCCCGCCGCGATCATGTACGACCGGCCGCTGACCCGCGAGATGTACATGACCTCCCGCATGATCAGCGAACCGCTGTGCCTGTTCGACAACTGCCTGGAGACCGACGGGGCACTGGCCTGCATCATCGTCTCCGCCGAGCGCGCCCGGGACTGCCGGCAGCGCCCCGTGTACGTGCACTCCGTCGCCCAGGGCCTGCCCGCCCAGCACCACGGCATGGTCAACTACTGGAACGACGACCCGCTCACCGGCCCCGCCTGGACCGCCGCCCGGCACCTGTGGAAGCACGCCGACTTCGGCCCGCAGGACGTCGACGTCGCCCAGATATACGACGCCTTCACCCCGCTGATCCCGCTCTCGTTGGAGGGCTACGGCTTCTGCGGACGCGGCGAGGGCGCCGCGTACACCGAGGGCGGCGCCCTGGAGACCGGCGGCCGGCTCCCGATCAACACCGGCGGCGGCGGCCTGTCCGAGGCCTACGTCCACGGCTTCAACCTGATCAACGAGGGCGTCAAGCAGCTGCGCGGCGCCTCGACCGCCCAGGTGCCCGACGCCACCACCTGCCTGGTGACGGCCGGCGAGGGCGTCCCGACGTCCGCGCTCCTGCTGCGCGCCTGAACCGCCCCCGCGACGACCGAGGAGACGAGGTACCACCGTGACCGCGGCCCCCGAAGAACTGCTCCTGCCCGTCCCGGACGCCGACGGCGCCCCCTTCTGGGAGTACGCCGCCCGCGGCGAGCTCCGCGTCCAGGCCTGCACCGCCTGCGGCCGGTTCCGCTTCCCGCCGCGCCCGTGCTGCCCGCACTGCCAGTCCTTCGACTCCGAGTGGCGGCCCACCAGCGGCCGGGGGCGCATCTGGTCGTACGTCCGGCCGCATCCGCCGCTGCTGCCCGCCTACGCGGCGCAGGCCCCGTACAACGTCGTCCTCGTGGAGCTCGCGGACGCGCCGCACATCCGCCTCGCCGGGAACCTCGTCACCTCGGCCGACGCCCCGCTGAACTCGGTGGACCCCGCCCGGCTGCGCATCGGCGCGCGGGTCCAGGCGGTGTTCGCCGATGCGGGCGGGATCACCGTGCCGCGCTGGGTCCTGGAGAAGCCGTGACGCTGCGGGTGGAGCGGGACGGGGCGAGCGGGGTCGCGGTCGTCACCCTGGACCGCGAGCACCGGCACAACGCGATCGACCAGCCGACCGCCGCCGAACTGGCCGCGGTGTGGCGCGGGTTCCGGTACGACGACGGGGTGCGGGCGGTGGTGCTGACCGGGGCGGGCCGGGCCGCGTTCTGCACCGGCATCGACCGGGACGCCGCCGTCCCGCAGCCGGGCTCCCCGTACTCGGTCGACGACCCGCTGGCCGCGATCGGCCCGAAGGCGGCCGACCTGTGGAAGCCGGTGGTCGCCGCCGTCAACGGCATGGCCTGCGGCGGGGCGTTCTACCTGCTGGGCGAGGCGGAGTTCCTCATCGCCTCCGACGCGGCGACCTTCTTCGACCCGCACACCTCGTACGGGATGGTCAGCGCCTACGAGGCCGTGTACATGGCCCAGCGGATGCCGTTCGGCGAGGCCGCCCGGATGTCCCTGATGGGGACCTCGGAACGGCTGTCGGCGCGGCGGGCGTACGAGATCGGGCTGGTCTCCGAACTGGCCGCGCCCGCCGAGCTGGCCGGGGCGGCCCTGCGGGCGGCGCGGACCCTGGCCGGCTTCCCGACGGAAGCCGTGCAGGGCACCGTACGGGCACTGTGGTCGGCGAAGCAGGCGGCACTCCAGCAGGCGCTGGCCCAGGCCCCCGCGCTGATCGCACTGGGCAACCTGCCGCCGGACCGGCAGGCGGCCCTGTTCGCGGGCCGCCGGACGACGCCGGAGCCGCGCGTGCGGTGACGGGTACCGGCCAGTCGGCGGCTGGCGAAAAACCGCAGCTCGGCCCGCATCTGGCGGGCCGTCCGCCCTCCCCTCGCCCCCGGTGCGCCCGGCCCCGGGCGCCCCACCGCCCCTTCCCGGGGTCCGGGACTGCTTGGCCGGTTCACAGTTGCCATGCATATGATCAGCGCCAGCCGACGGGGAGCGCAGACATGGCAGATGAACTCGGTCCGGACCAGCAGGTGAGCATGCGGCTGAACGGCGAGGGGCCGCTGGCCCCCGGCGCGACCGCACCACCCCCACCGCTGCTGCAGTCACCCGGCACGGCCCACCCGCCGCTGCTGGCGACGGGCACGAACCCGCCGCCGCCCCTGCTGCAAGCGCCCGGCGGGCAGGACTTCGCCTCCACCCCGGCCGAGAAGAAGGCCGCCGCGAACACGATCGAGACCGAGCTCCAGCCGAACACGAAGACGGCCGCGGACCACGCGGACGACTCGACCGGCGCCGCACAGAAGGGCTTCGACGGCTGGGAGACCGCCGCCGGCCTGAAGAAGGTCGCCGAGACCTGGGACCAGCAGGTGAAGAACCTGATCGCCCGGCTCGAATCGGAGAAGGCCGCCCTACGCGGCGCTTCGGGTCTTTTCGCCCGCAACGACGTAGGACTGGGCAACGACTTCCTCACCACCAAGTCGAAGCTGAACGGCCTGTAGGGGGAGCTGAGCTGTGGCACTGAACTACCACGAGGTCATGGGCACGAACTTCGGGCTGCTCGGCACGGCCGCCGGCAAGTGGGAGTCGATGGCGGGCGAGCTGGGGAAGGTCGAGACCCGCTACGGCGAAACCGTCCAGAAGATCACCACGACGAACGGCTGGGCCGGCTACAGCGCCGAGAGCGCCTCGAAGGGCTTCGCCGCGACCCGCTACGAGTACGCGGCCGCGCAGGTGCAGGCGAAGGCGATCGCGGGCCTGCTGCGGGACGCCCAGGAGAAGTTCACCGACCTGAAGAAGAAGCTCGAAAGCGCCCGCGACGACGCGATAGCCGCCGGCATGACCGTCTCCGAGCAGGGGTACGTCGCCTTCGACTGGTCGAAGCTCACCCCGGGCGAGCGCAGCGCCTACCACCACGACCCCGACGGCCAGAAGGCCATCGGCGAGGCCGTCGGCAAGTGGCAGAAGCACATCGACGACCGGGTGAAGGCCGTCGCCGAGCTCGACCAGAACATCAAGGCCGTCCTCGAGACCGCCGTCACCGACAGCAACAAGGACGCCCTCGGCAAGGGCGCCGACATGTCCCTCGCCGGCTTCAACGCCGGCGCGACGGGCGACCTGGACCAGGCCCTGAAGGACGAGAAGGCCGCACAGGAACGGGCCGCCAAGGAGGCGGAGGCCGCCAAGAACGGGCCGAAGTCCGAAGGCGGCATCAAGTTCAGCGGCCCCGACGTGGGAGTTTCGGCCAGCGGCCAGAAGTACGGCAAGGAGGGCTCGGCCAAGGCGTACGCCGACCTCTTCAAGATGACCGCGGAGGGCAAGTACCAGAACGGGGACCTCACCCTCTCCGGCGTCGACGACATCACCCTGGGAGCCAGGGCCAGCGCGAACTACGGCATGACGCACGACGGCCTCGTGGGCAAGGCCGAGACCTCGGCGGGCATCCGGGCCCTGGTCGAGGGACGCGCCGAGTACAGCCACTGGGGCGCCGGCTACGCCCGCTTCGACGGGTTCGCAGGCGGCGAGGCCGCGCTCAGCGGCTCGGCACGGTGGGACGGCGTCAGCGCCGGCGCCAAGGCCTTCGCCGGCGCCAAGGCCGGCGTCGCGACGGGCGGCGAGGTCGCCGGCATCGGCGCCGGCGCCACGGCCGAGGGCTGGGCCGGCGCGGGCGCGGAGGCCAAGGCGACCTTCGGCAAGGGCGACGACGGCAAATGGCATGTCGGTGGCAAGGTGGGGGTCGCCCTCGGCATCGGCGGCTCGGTGGGCGGCGAGTTCACCATCGACACGGACAAGTTGAGCAAGTCCGCCGGTGACGCCGCCGACTGGGTGGGCGACACGGCCGGCGACATCAAGGACGGCGTCGTCGGACTGTTCGACTGATGCACTTCTCAGCACGAGGAAGGAGGGCCTGAGACAACATGCCCACGACACTGCCGATTCCGATCGCGTTCGCCCTGCCGGAGGGCTGGCGGCCCGCCCCTCCGGACGAGGTCGGCGCCCCGGGCGTGGCGTTCGTCGCCCTGCACCCGGAACCGGACGCCGGATTCACCGCCAACATCACCATCGACGGCGACTTCTGGACCGACGAGGAGGAGACCCTCGCCGACATGGCCGAGGGGTCGGTGGAACGGCTCCGCCGGGCCGCCGCCGGAGCCGTGGAGGTCGCCGCCCGCCGCGAGCTCGGCTCCGCGGACGCGCCCGGCCTCGCCCAACGGCTGACGTTCACCACCGTCGTGGGCGGCGTGCCGCGCGAGCTCGTCCAGTCCCAGGTCTACCTGTCCATGCAGGACGTGACCGACCCGCACAAGCGCGTGGTGATCCGGCTCATCCTGACCGTCACCGCGGCCCAGGAGGACGCCGTGCGGCCGGACTTCCAGGAATTCCTGCGCTCGGTCGAGCCGGACACCGGGGCCGCCGGCACGGATCCCGGGCCGGACGCCGGGGCCCCCGGGCCGGACGCCGGGGCGGGGGCGTAGCCATGGGATTCAAGGACAGGCTGACCGGTACGCGCCGCCCCGACGGCGGTATCCCGCCCGAGCCGGCCGCGGAGGTCCGGGCCGCGCTGCTCGCGCTGGGCGGGCCGGACGCGCCCTACACCGTGCGCAACGCCCTGCCCGCGGAGGACGCCGACCTGGTGGCGGAGTGGCGGGTGCGGGAGCCCGCCTGGCACGGCTTCTTCCTCCGCCACCAACTGGAGCGGCAGGTGCAGATCCGGATGCGGATCGACCCGGACGGGCACGAGGTGCGGACCGCCGACCGGCAGTGGGAGGTCTCGTGGGTCGGCGGCACGCCGCGGCTGGCGACGTCGGGCGAGTACTCCCGGGGCCAGGTGACGACGGTGTCGAAGCAGTGGACCATCGGGCGCGGCAAGGACGGCCGCACCGAGGTCGCGGAGACGTTCCGCTTCGCCACGTCGGACCTGAAGGCGCCGCTGCAGAAGGTGGTCCTCGGCGCGGGCTGGACCTGGCGCGGAGTGGTGTTCGGCCGGCTCTGACCGGCCGGCTCCGACGGGCACGACGCGGCGGAGGCCCCGCCCCCCGTAGGGGGCAGGGCCTCCGGCCGTACCGGGCGCGCCCGGGAAACGGAAGGGATCAGGCCTCGACGACGCCCGAAGCCGCGACCTCGATCTTGGCGCGAGTGGTGCCGGACGGCGAGCCCAGCTTCTCGATCGCGTCGACGATCTCGGTGCCCTCGACGACCTCGCCGAAGACGACGTGCTTGCCGTCCAGCCACGGGGTGACGACGGTGGTGATGAAGAACTGCGAACCGTTGGTGTTGCGGCCGGCGTTCGCCATCGACAGCAGGTACGGGCGGTCGTGCTTCAGGTCGAAGTTCTCGTCGGCGAACTTCTCGCCGTAGATGCTCTTGCCGCCGGTGCCGTTCTGGTTGGTGAAGTCACCGCCCTGCAGCATGAACTGCGGGATGACGCGGTGGAACGGCGAGCCCGCGTAACCGAAGCCGTGCACGCCGGTGGCCAGCTCGCGGAAGTTCTTGGTGGTCTTCGGGACGACCTCGTCGAAGAGGCGGAAGACGATCCGGCCGGCGGCCTCGCCGTTGATGTTGATGTCGAAGTAAACGTTGCTCATGGGGTCCATCCTGTCACTCCCGGTGCC
The DNA here is from genome assembly GCF_055564695.1 of Streptomyces sp. NPDC029014. NCBI lineage: Bacteria > Bacillati > Actinomycetota > Actinomycetes > Kitasatosporales > Streptomycetaceae > Streptomyces > Streptomyces sp. NPDC029014. Next base: position 24,583 of record NZ_JBVHVT010000065.1, on the reverse strand, counting down.
GTACGCGACCCGGCGGGGCCGCGGAACGGCCCCGCACCCCCGTCCGAGCCGGTCACCCGCCGGTCGCGCCGCAGGTCACCGGCCCCGGGTCGGCGCGCCGCTCACCCGCCCGTGCGCGTCCCCGTTCCCTTGGCCGCGTCGAGCGCGTACACGCAGCGGTCCTTGCTGCACGCGTACACCACGCCACCCTCCGCGACCGGCGCCCCGGCGATCTCGCCGCCCGTGGCCAGCTTCCAGCGGAGCTGCCCGCCGGCCGCGTCGAGGGTGTACAGGCAGTGGTCGGCCGAGCCGAAGTGGACCCGGCCGTCGGCGACCGCCGGCGAGCCGGTGATCTCGCCGCCGGCCGCGAACCGCCACTTCGGGGTGCCGGTGACCGCGTCCAGCGTGTACAGGGCGCTGCCCGCACCGAGGTGGATGCTGCCGGCCGCGATCAGCACCGGGTCCGAGGACGAGCGGGCCTCGGTGGCGATGCGCCAGCGGTCCTTGCCGGTGATCGCGTCCAGCGCGTACACGGTGCCCAGGTAGTCCACGAGGTAGACGCCGCCACCGGTGACGGCCGCGCCCGGCGCGAACGCGGGCGGGGCCAGGAACACGGCGGGGGCCTCGAAGTGCCAGCGGACCCGGCCCGACGCCCGGTCCACGGACAGCACGCGGGTGCCGGCGGTGACGTAGGTGTTGCCGTCGGGGGCCGGGGTGACGCGTACGGGCACGTTGCCGCAGGAGGCCGCGTCGCCGACCGGGTACGACCAGGTCTCCAGGCCGCTGCGGGCGTCCAGGGCGCGCAGCCGCGCGTCCTGCCACACGTACACCGTTCCCTCGTGCAGGACGGGGGCCGCCTCGGGGGTCTCGAAGTCGCTCTGCGCCCCGGCCAGCTCCCACAGCTTCTGGCCGCTGGACGCCTCCCAGGCCTGTACGCCGCCGCCGCGGGTGGCGGTGACGACGGTGCCGCGGTCGGCGCGCAGGCCGTACACCCAGGCCTCGGTGGACAGCCGCCACCGCTCGGAGCCGTCGGAGGCGTCGAGGGCGTACAGGGAGGGGCCGTCGGAGGCGTGGATGCGGCCGTCGGAGACGGCCATGGACCAGGCGACGTCGCGGGTCTTGAACTGGCGGCGGCCGGTGGCCACGTCCAGGGCGTGCACCTCGAAGGAGGTGACGTAGAGCAGGTCGCCGGCGACGGTCGGGGTGCCCCAGACCTCGTTGGACATGCGGAACCGCCAGGGGCGCCAGCGGCCGCTGTCGGCGGCCGGGCCGGGGTTCGTCCCGGACGGCGCGCCCGCGGCCGAGGTGACCGCGGAGGCGGGGCCCGCGCCGGTCGGGGCCGGGGTGCCGCCGGGCGGGCGGACCCAGCCGGTGGCGGAGTCGGCGGCTCCGGCGTGGGCGGCGGGCGCCGACGCGGTGGCGCGCGGGCCGGGGCCGATCGGTACGGGGGAGCCGCCGAGGCGCACCGGCTCGCCGGAGGGCGCGGGTACGGCGCCGGGCGCCGAGGAGGGCGCCGACGTCGGCCGGGGCGGGTGCTGGGGGCGCTGCGGGATGGCCTGGCCGGTCCGCGGGTCGACGCCGGGCTCGGCGAGGCCGCGGGGCGCGTGGCGGTTCGTGGGCACGTCGGCGGGTCGCCCCTGGACGTCCGGGCCGGGGGCCGGGCCGGGGCCGCGGCCGGGCGCCGGGACCGGTGCGGCCACCGTGCGCTGGCCGGCCCGCCGGGTCTCGATCATCGCGACGGCCCGCCCGGGCAGCCAGGCGGACGCGGTGCCGCTGTCGTCGCCGCCGTCGAAGAGGTGGGGGGCGAGCTGGGCCTGGAGGTCGGCCGGGGTGGGCCGCTGGGCGGCCTCCATCTGCATGCAGGACTCGATGAGGGGGCGCAGCTCCTCGGGCAGCCCGTCGAGGTTGGGCTCCTCGCGCAGCAGCATGAACACCGTCTCCACCGGGTTCGCGCCGTGGTAGGGCGGGTGCCCGGTCGCGGCGAACACGAGGGTGGAGCCGAGCGAGAAGACGTCGCTGGCGCCCTTGACGCTCCGCGAGTCCTTCGCCTGCTCGGGCGACATGTAGGCGGGGGTGCCGACGGCGACGTTCGTCATGGTCAGGCGGGTGTTGGAGACGCCGCTCGCGATACCGAAGTCGATCACGCGCGGGCCGTCCTCGACGACGAGCACGTTCGACGGCTTCAGGTCGCGGTGGACCAGGCCGGCCCCGTGGATGGACTGGAGCGCCTCGGCGATGCCGGCCGCGAGCCACCGTACGGCCTGGACGGGCATCGGCCCGCACTCGTTGACGATCTCCTCCAGGGAGGGCGCCGGGACGTACGCGGTCGCCAGCCACGGCACGGCGGCCCGCGGATCGGCGTCGACGACGGCCGCGGTGTAGAAGCCGGACACGGCGCGGGCCGCCTCCACCTCGCGGGTGAAGCGCACCCGGAACAGCTGGTCCTCGGCGAGCTCGGTCCGCACAGTCTTGATCGCCACCCGGCGCCCGGACGCCGACCGTGCGAGATAGACCAGCCCCATGCCGCCGGCGCCGAGACGGCCCAGCACCTCGAAGGGGCCGATCCGTCTCGGGTCGTGCTGCGTCAGCTGCTCCACCACTCGCCTCACACCTCCCCGTACGGGCCTTGGCCTGGCCCGTTTCCACCTACACGCGCGCCGGCACGGTGGTCGGCCTCCGTGCAGCGTTGCATTCCGGGCGCCGCCCGGAGTCGCGCAACCCCGATTCTGTCAGGCCCGCGCCCAGGGCGTGTCGTCACAGTCGGGGCCGCGCCCGGACGCGTCGCTTCCGGCGGCCCGGGGAGGGCGTCCCGGGCGGTCCGCGGGGGGCGTCCCGGGCCGGTCCGTGCCGGGCCGGGCGGTCCGCGAGGGGTGCTTGCTTCAGGCCGGTCCGTGCGGTCCGGCCTGCTGCCCGGGGGACTCCGAGAGGAGGGCGAAGACCGCGCCCTGGTTGTCCGCGACGACCGCGATCCGCCCGTAGGCCGTGTCGAAGGGGTCGGCGGTGACACGCCCGCCGAGCCGCTTGACCGTCTCGACGGACCGGTCGCAGTCCGGGACGGCGAAGTACGCGAGGAAGTGCGCCGGCATGATCTCCGGGAAGGCGTCGGTGATCAGGCTGCGCCCCAGGACGGCCGTCTCGGCCCCGGGGGCGCTGCCGGGCGGGGACCACAGCCGGTACTCGACGCCGGAGCCGTCGTCGTCCTGGTCCTCGGGGACGAAGCCGAAGACGTTGGCGTAGAAGACGTCGACCGCGTCGCGGGCCCGCGTGTAGAGCTCCGCCCAGCAGTAGGTGTACGGCTCCTGGTGGGCCTCGAAGCCGTGGTGGGTGCCGGGCTGCCACAGGCCGAAGACGGCCCCGCCGGGGTCGGCGGCCAGGGCCGCGGTGCCGTACGGGCCGACGGGCTGCGGGTCCATCACCATCTGGCCGCCGGAGGCGCGGATGCGGGCGGCGCAGGCGTAGGCGTCCTTGGTGGCGAGGTAGATCCCCCAGACGGTGGGCATGCGGCCGTCGGGCTTCGGGGCGAGGGCGGCGACGTTGCGGCCGCGGCTGTAGGCCTGGGTGTAGCCGCCGTACGCGGCACCGGCGCTCTCGCTGAAGGTCCATCCGAAGAGCTCGCCGTAGAAGCGCTTGCCCGCCTCGACGTCCGGGAGCGAGGCGTCCACCCAGCAGGGTGTGCCTTCCGCGAATGCGGCCATGGCCCGTTTCCTTCCGTTGTGCGGGGGTGTGTACCCTCCGTACGCGCCTGCGCAGCTCCCGGCGATGTCCGTTTCGGCCATGATCTGCCCGAAGACTTGTCCACAGCCTGTTGATAAGACTAATCGGGGGATACTGGAAGAAAGCGACCACCCCCTCGGGCGGCCGGACCGGACCGTGCCCGCAGTCGGAACCAGGCCGGAAACCGCCCGCCGGAACCACCGGGAGCGCCCATTGCCCAGGCCGGGTAGCACGTAACCCCATTTGCAGGCGGCCGAATCGCGCCCACATCACCCCTCGGTAAGCTGACGGCATGACAGGACAAGTACGCACCGTCGACGGCCGCGTTGCCGGCCGACGCGGTCAGGCGACGCGGCAGAAGCTGCTCGACTGCCTCGGCGAGATGCTCAGCTCCTCGCCGTACCGCGACGTCAAGGTCATCGACGTCGCCCGCAAGGCCGGAACCTCCCCCGCGACCTTCTACCAGTACTTCCCGGACGTCGAGGGCGCCGTCCTGGAGATCGCCGAGCAAATGGCCACCGAGGGTGCGCAGTTGACCTCGCTCGTCGAGGGGCGCAGCTGGGTGGGCAAGGCCGGCTGGCAGGCGGCCGAGGAGCTCGTCGAGGGCTTCCTGGACTTCTGGCGGCGCAACGACGCGATCCTGCGCGTCGTCGACCTCGGCGCGGCCGAGGGCGACAAGCGCTTCTACAAGATCCGTATGAAGATCCTGAACTCCGTCACCAACTCCCTTACGGAGTCGATCAAGGAGCTCCAGGCGAAGGGCAAGGTCGACAAGGAACTCAGCCCGGCGGCGATGGCGGGTTCGCTGGTCGCGATGCTGGCCGCGGTCGCCTCGCACCAGAAGGGCTTCCAGACCTGGGGCGTCAAGCAGGCCGAGCTCAAGCCGAACCTGGCGCTCCTCGTACACCTGGGCATGACCGGCAAGAAGCCGACCAGGTAGCGGCGGACCTCCGGACCACCTGCCACCACCGGGGTCCGTCACGGTCGGGGTCCGCCTCGATCAACGTCGTTCCAGGCGGAACAGCCGGATCTCGCGCTCGATGCGTGCCTGGTACGTCGCGTACGGCGGCCAGAACCCCAGCACGGCCTGCCACGCCGCGGCGCGCTCCGCGCCCTGCAGCAGCCGGGCCCGTACGGCGATGTCCTGCCCCTTCCAACTCACCTCGGCGTCGGGGTGCTCGAGCAGGTTCGCGGTCCACGCCGGGTGTCCGGGGCGGCCGAAGTTGGAGCCGATCAGGATCCACCCGGCGCCGGACTCCTCCGGCATGCACGCGAGGGGCGTGCTGCGCGGCTGCCCGGTCCTGGCTCCCCTGGCGGTGAGGATCACCCCGGGGAGCATGCGGGCGCTGGGGATGACCCTGCCGCGGGTGAGCCGGTGCACGGTCCTGTCCAGGGCGGGGATGACGTGCGGTGCGATCCTCGCGAACAGCCTCGTCGAAGAGAGCTTCTGGATGAGCTTGACGCCGAGGGCCATCAGACGGCCGCCTTCTCGCTCGGGTGGAGGGGGGTGGCGGGGGCGGGTGCCGCGGCTGGTGCGAGTGGTGCGGGTGCGGGTGCGGGCGCCCCGGGGGAGAACAGTCCTGCCTGGTGGGCCGCGTGTGCGCGCAGCCGGTGGGCCGGCCCGAAGAGCAGCTCGTCGGCCGCGGCCCGCTTGAAGTACAGGTGGGCGTCGTGCTCCCAGGTGAAGCCGATGCCGCCGTGCAGCTGGATCGCCTCGCCGGCCGTGAGCCGCAGGGCCTCCAGCGCCTGGGCCAGGGCGAGGCCGCCCTGCTCCGGGTCCCAGGCGGCGTAGTACGCGGCCGAGCGGGCCGCCTGAACCTGTACGTACAGGTCGGCGAGCCGGTGCTTGACCGCCTGGAACGAGCCGACGGGCCGGCCGAACTGCTCCCGGGTGCGCACGTACTCCACCGTCCGGTCCAGCGCCCGGCCGGCTGCCCCGGCCGCCTCGGCGGCGAGCACGGCGGCGGCGGTACGGCCGGTGGCGGCGAGGGCGCGGAGCACGCGGCCGCCGTCGGCGGCGGCGCCGTACGTGTCGGCGGCACGGGTGTCGGCGGCACGGGTGTCGGCATCGGCGCCACCGGTTCCGCCGCCCAGCAAGTCGGCCTCCACGTGACGCAGTTGGACGCGCGCCTGCGGCCGGGTCTCGTCCAGGGCGGTCTGCCGCAGCCGGACGAGCCCGGCCGCGTCCCCCCGTACGAGGAACAGCAGGGTCCGGCTCCGGGCGAAGCCGCCCGTGTGCGCGGGGACCAGCAGCAGGCCGGCGCTGTGCCCGTCGAGCACCTGGACGGCCTCCCCGTACAGCCGCCAGCCGCCCTCCTCGGCCCGGCGGGCCTGCACCCCGCCGGCCCGGCCCCCGCCGGCCCAGTCGCCGGGGGCGTTGTCGGCGGTCAGCCCGAGGGCCGTGGACAGGGCCGGGCCGGGTACCGCGAGGGCGGCGGTGAGCCCGCCGGAGGCGAGCCGGGGCAGCAGCGCGGAGCGCTGGGCGGCGCTGCCGAGGGCTGTGATCAGCGGTACGGCCAGCGCGGCGGTGGCGAACAGCGGCGAGGGCAGCAGGGCCCGTCCGGTCTCCTCGCAGGCCAGCGCCAGGTCGCCGGGGGCGCAGCCCACGCCCCCGTACTCCTCGGGCACCGCGATGCCGGGCAGGCCGAGCTGCTGCGCCAGTTGCCCCCACAGCTCGTGGTCGTACCCGTCGGGGGTGCGGACGGCGGTCCTGACCTCGTCGGGGCCGCAGCGTTTGGCCAGGATCTCGCGCAGGGTGCGGCGCATGCCGTCCTGCTCCGCGGTGAAGGCGGCATCCATCATCGGGCTCCTCCCCGTATCTGACGGCGCGTCATATTAGGGCGGGCGGCCACAGATGCCCAGGGGTGCAACGACGCGGGAAACGGGGAGCCGGCCCCGGGCGCACCCTGGAACTGACGGGCAGTCAGATGTACGGTCCTCCCATGCCTGGACCCCTCCCCGGACCTCCGCCCGGGCCCTTGAGCGGCCCCGCCCCCACCCCCGACGCAGCGCGCCGCAAGGTCGCGGTCGTCGGCGTCGCCCTCTCGGACTGCGGCCGCGTCGACGGCCCCACCCCGTACGCCCTCCACGCACAGGCCGCCCGGCGCGCCCTGGCCGACTCCGGCCTCGACCGCTCCGTCATCGACGGCTTCGCCTCGGCCGGCCTCGGCACCCTCGCCCCGGTCGAGGTGGCCGAGTACCTCGGACTGCGCCCCTCCTGGGTCGACTCCACCTCGGTCGGCGGCTCCACCTGGGAGGTCATGGCGGCGCACGCGGCCGACGCCATCGCCGCCGGCCACGCGCGCGCCGTCCTGCTGGTCTACGGATCCACCGCCCGGGCGGACATCAAGGCCCGGCGCCGCACCTCGAACCTCTCCTTCGGCGCGCGCGGGCCGCTGCAGTTCGAGGTCCCGTACGGGCACACGCTCGTCGCCAAGTACGCGATGGCCGCCCGCCGCCACATGCACCAGTACGGGACCACCCTCGAACAGCTCGCCTCGGTCGCCGTACAGGCCCGCGCGAACGCCGCCGCCAACCCGGACGCGATGTTCCGCGACCCGATCACCGTCGACGAGGTCCTGTCCGGCGAGATGATCGCCGACCCCTTCACGAAGCTGCACTGCTGCATCCGCTCCGACGGCGGCTGCGCCGTCCTGCTGGCGGCCGAGGAGTACGTACCGGACACCGCCAAACGGCCCGTCTGGATCCTGGGAACGGGCACCGCCGTCTCCCACACCACCATGTCGGAATGGGACGACTTCACGGTGTCCCCGGCCGCCGTCTCGGGCCGCCTGGCCTTCCGGCGGGCGGGGCTCACCCCGGCGGACGTGGACGTCGCCGAGCTGTACGACGCCTTCACGTACATGACCCTGGTGACCCTGGAGGACCTCGGATTCTGCGCGAAGGGGGAAGGCGGAGCCTTCGTCGAGAAGGGCCGCCTGCTGCGGGAGGGCGAACTGCCCGTCAACACCGACGGCGGCGGCCTCTCGGCCTGCCACCCCGGCATGCGCGGCCTGTTCCTGCTGGTCGAGGCGGTCCGCCAACTCCGCGGCGAAGCCGGCCCGGCCCAGGCAACCCGCCGCGACGGCACCCTCCCGGAGGTGGCCCTGGCATCGGGCACGGGAGGCTGGTTCTGCTCCTCGGGGACGGTGATATTGGGTCGGGGGTGAGGGATAGGGGCGAGGGGACGGGGGCGACGGGCCGGGCGAGGGGACGGGGGCGACGGGCCGGGCGGGAACGGGAACCGCCCCGCCCACCACCCCCGGGGACCTCGCGCCCCCCCTACCCTGGCCCCATGCCCCCTGAGACGGACGAGTTCCACCGCACCCTGCACTCCCTGCGCGTCTGGGACACCGAGCTCCCCGGCTTCGACCCCGGAGCCGCGCCCGACGCGCCGGTGCCGCTGTTCCGGGAGTGGTTCGTGCACGCCGCCCGGGCGGGGCAGGTCGAGCCGCACACGATGAGCCTGGCCACCGTGGACGCCGGGGGGCGGCCCGACGTGCGGATCCTGATGCTGCACGACGCCGACTCCCGCGGCTGGCACTTCGCCTCGCACGCCACCAGCGCCAAGGGCCGCCAGCTGGCCGGGCAGCCGGATGCGGCGCTGGCGTTCTACTGGCCCGCGGTGGGCCGCCAGGTCCGCGTCCGGGGGCCGGTCACCGCGTGCGGCCCGCAGGAGAGCCGGGCGGACCTGGCGGTCCGCTCGCGGGGCGCGCTCGCCGCGGCGCTCACCGGCCGGCAGAGCGAGGTGCTCGGCTCCGTACGGGAGCTGGCGGAAGCCTCGGCCGCCGCCTGGGAGCGGGCCGGTGCGGAACCGGACGCTCCCGCCCCGACCTGGACGCGGTACGTCCTCGCCCCGGCCGAGGTCGAGTTCTTCCAGGGCGACGCCGCCCGCCGGCACGTCCGCCTGCGCTACCGCCGCACCCCGGAGGCCTCCGCATGGGTCCGCGAGCTGCTCTGGCCCTGACCCCGGTTCACCGCGGCCGGAACACCGCCACCCACACGCCCTCCGCCGCCTCGCGGAACGCCACCTCCAGCGGCATCCCGATGCGGAGGTCCGCCGCGTCGCAGTCCACCACCTCCGTCATCATCCGCGGCCCTTCGGCCAGGTCGACGACCGCGGCCGTGTACGGGACGCGCTGCCCGAAGGGCGGCAGGTCGTTGCGGTGGACGACGGACCACGTGTAGAGGGTGGCGCTTCCGCCGGCCCGCTCCCAGACGACCTGCTCCTCCCCCGCCCAGCAGAACGGGCAGAACTCCCGCGGGTAGTGGTGCGCCCGCCCGCACCGCGTGCAGCGGCGCAGCAGGAGTCGCCCTTCGGCGGCCGCTTCCCAGTAGGGGCGGGTGAAATCGTCCACGTCCGGCAGGTCGAACCGCACCCCACCCCCACCCGAGCCCGAGCCCGAGCCCGCGGCCGCGCCCGCGCCCGCGCTCACAGGAACAGTCCCAGCGCCGAGTCGAGGGACCAGACCTGCCAGCCCATGGCGAGGAGCGCGACGAGGGAGACGAGCATCATCATCGCGTTCTGCCCCTGCTCGGCCCAGTCGTGGATCATCAGCAGCAGGTAGAGCAGGTTCAGCAGAAGCCCGCCGACCAGCGCGATCGGCGTGAGGAACCCGAGCACCAGCCCCAGGCCGAGTGCGAGTTCCGCGTAGACGACGACGTACGCCATCAGCCGCGGCCTGGGCCGGACGACCTTCTCGAAGCCGCCCTTCACGAAGGGCCAGCGGTGTTTGCCCGCGACGTCGGCGGCCCAGGCGATGCCGGTGCCGCGTTCGAACCAGCCCTTCTTGTCCTTGTGCCGCCAGCTCTCCAGCCACCACAGGCCGAGGCCTATTCGGAGCACGGCGAGCCACTCGGCCCCACTGAGCCAGACGGTCCGCATCGGCAGTCCCCGCCTTCCCTCTCCGCACGATCTGACGGTACGTCAGTTGAGCGGATCCGGGTCGATCCCGCAAGGCCCCGCGTCCGCACGACGCCCGCAGCGGGGCCGCACCCCGCACCCGCCGTGACCGATCCGCAATCGATTTCCCTCCTTCTCCGAGACCCAACAACGCTGTGTGTCGATACGCTCACTCCTCATGCCCGGAGACCCCACCGCCCCAGACATGACCACCCAGCCCCGACCCGTGTACGTGATCGGTGCCGGGCCCGGTGGCCTCGCCGCGGCCGCCGCGCTGCGCGCCCGCGGGATCCGCGCGGTGGTCGTCGAGAAGACCGACACGGTCGGCTCCTCCTGGCGCGGCCACTACGACCGCCTCCACCTGCACACCACCCGCCGGCTCTCGGCCCTGCCTGGCCTCGCCATGCCCCGCCGGTTCGGCCGGTGGGTGGCCCGCGACGACGTGGTGCGCTACCTGGAGAAGTACGCCGAGTTCCACGAGCTGGAGCTCGTCACCGGCGTGGAGGTGACCCGCATCGAACGCGCCCCGCACCCCGCCGACAGCGGGCCGGAAGCCGGCACCGGCACGGGCACCGGCCGCAAGGGGAAGGGCAAGCGCAAGGCCGGGGCCGGGTCCAAGGCCGAGCACGACCCCGAGGCCGACGCGTGGCTCCTGCACGCCAGCGGCGGGCGCGTGCTGACCGGCCGCGCCGTGGTCGTCGCCACCGGGTTCAACCACACGCCCGCGCTGCCCGACTGGCCGGGCCGGGACTCGTACGGCGGCCGGCTGCTGCACGCCCGCGACTACCGGAACGCGGAGCCGTACACCGGCCTGGACGTCCTCGTGGTCGGCGTCGGCAACACCGGCGCCGAGATAGCCGTCGACCTCGCCGAGGGCGGCGCCGCGCGGGTGCGGCTCGCCGTGCGGACCGCACCGCACATCGTGCGCCGCTCCACCGCCGGCTGGCCCGCCCAGCGCAGCGGGATCCTGGTGCGGCGACTGCCCGCGCCGATCGTGGACCGGATCAGCGCACTCATCGCCAGGGCGTCCGTCCCGGACCTGTCGGCGCACGGGCTCCCCCGCCCCACCACCGGCCTGTACAGCAGGGTCAAGCAGGGGGCGATCCCGGTGCAGGACGTCGGCCTGATCGACGCCGTCCGCACCGGCCGGGTCGAGCCGGTCGCCGCGGTGGACTCGTTCGACGGCGGGGAGGTGGTGCTCGCCGACGGCTCGCGGATCACCCCGGACGCGGTGATCGCCGCCACCGGCTACCGGCGCGCCCTGGAGGGCCTGGTCGGACACCTGGACGTGCTCGACGAGCGCGGCCGGCCCCGTGCGCACGGCGCGCGCACCCTGCGGCACGCTCCGGGCCTGTACTTCACCGGCTTCGGCAATCCCATCAGCGGGATGTTCCGCGAGATGGCGCTGGACGCCGAGAAGATCGCCAAGGTGCTGGGCCGCCGCCTCGGCGTACGCTCCGGGGCCCGGGCCAAGGTTCGGGAGGAGGCCCTTCAGGACACCGGCCTCCGCCCGGTCGATCCCCTCGCCTGACGGGGGCGCGAGACGCGGCGCGCAGGTGCCGGTGCGGGAGCGAGGAGCCACTCCCGCAACCCTCCCTCGACGCCCTCCCGCACCCCTCTCCCGGCTGCTCCCACGCCTCTCGCCCCACCTCGGCCGAATCCACCCCTGGACCCGCGCCTCCCGCATCTGCCACCGTTCCCTTCCACACATCTCCTCCACCACCTTTCCTGCGCAGCAGTGTTCCTGACGGCATGTCAGTTCAGTAGTCTGGGTCACGGCGGGAATCTGACGACGCGTCAGTAATCGCCTTCGAGGCTGGTCGTCCATCGAGCAGGGAGCGGGCGAAGCGATGCTTGGATCTACTCACGGCACCCTGACCACCGACTTCCGCGCGCGCGTCGAGGCCTGCGGGGAAACCCCCCGGGAGGCCGTCCATTCCACCGCCCCGGCCTCCGCCGAGGACGCGGTCGCCCTGGACGTGAGCGGACGGCCCCTGGACGCCGAGGTGCCGGACCTGGACCGGTTCTTCCGACCCGAGTCCGTCGCCGTCATCGGCGCGTCCGACGCCGAGGGCAGGCCCAACACCGGCATCACCCGGCAGCTGATCGCCTGGGCGGAGCGCGTCGGCGCCCGTATCCACCCCGTGCACCCCACCCGCACCAGCGTCTTCGGGCTGCCCTGCCACCCGTCCGTGGCCGCACTGCCCGAGCAGGTGGACCTCGCGGTGCTGCTCGTCGGCGACCCGGTCGCGGTGATCGAGGAACTGGCCGAGGCCAAGGTGAAGTTCGCCGTCGCCTTCGCCTCCGGTTTCGCCGAGACCGGCGAGACCGGGGCTGCCGCCCAGGCGCGGCTGGCGGCCGCGGTCCGGCGATCGGGCCTTCGCCTCCTCGGCCCCAACACCAACCTCAACGCCTTCCAGGAGTTCCGCGACGACCTCCGGGGCCCGGCCATCGCGCTGATCACCCAGTCCGGCCACCAGGGGCGGCCCGTGTACACCCTCCAGGAGCTGGGCATCCGGCTCTCCCACTGGGCTCCCACGGGCAACGAGGCGGACCTCGAAACCGCCGACTTCATCTCCTACTTCGCCGAGCAGCCCGAGGTCGGCGCGATCGCCTGCTACGTGGAGGGCCTGAAGGACGGCCGGTCGTTCCTCCTGGCCGCCGACCGGGCCGCCCGCAACGGGGTCCCCGTCGTCGCCGTCAAGGTGGGCCGCACCGAGACCGGCGCCCGGACCGCCGCCTCCCACACCGGCAAGCTGACCGGCGCCGACGCCGTCGTCGACGCCGCGATGCGCCAGTTCGGCGTCATCCGCGTCGACGCCCTGGACGAGCTCCAGGACACGGCCGCGCTGCTCGCCCGGGCCCGCCCGCCCCAGGCCGACGGGGTCGTCGTCTACTCCATCTCCGGCGGCACCGGCGCCCACTTCTCCGACCTCGCCACCGAGGCCGGCCTGCACCTGCCCGCGCTCTCCCGGGCCAAGCAGGACGAGCTCCACCAGTGGATCCCGGACTACCTGAACGTCGCCAACCCCATCGACAACGGCGGCCACCCGGTCGGCGACTGGCGCGGCCGGAAGATCATCGACGCGATCCTCGCCGACCCCTCCGTGGGCGTGCTGATCTGCCCGATCACCGGCCCCTTCCCGCCGATGAGCGACCGGCTCGCCCAGGACCTGGTGGCCGCCGCCGAGGAGACCGACAAGCTGGTCTGCGTGGTCTGGGGCTCGCCCGTCGGCACCGAGGAGGCCTACCGCACCACCCTGCTCGGCTCCTCCCGCGTGGCCACCTTCCGCACCTTCGGCAACTGCATCACCGCCGTGCGCGCGTACCTCGACCACCACCGCTTCACCACCGGCTACCGGTCCCCCTTCGCCGACGCCCCGCGGACCCCGTCCCCCTCGTACCGCAAGGCGCAGGCGCTGATGCGCCCGGGCCAGCAGCTCAGCGAGCACGCGGCAAAACAGCTGCTGCGGGCCTACGGGATCAGGGTCCCGCGCGAGCAGCTCGTCACCAGCGCGGCCGCCGCGGTCCGCGCGGCGGGCCTGGTCGGCTACCCGGTGGTGATGAAGGCCTCGGGCCCACAACTCGCGCACAAGACGGAGCTGGGACTGGTCAAGGTCGGGCTGACCTCGGCGAGCCAGATCCGGGACGCCTACCGGGAGCTCACGGACATCGCGCGGTACGAGAACATCCCGCTGGACGGGATCCTGGTCTGCCAGATGGTGCAGCGCGGCGTCGAGATGTTCGTCGGCGTCACCCAGGACGCGCTCTTCGGCCCGACCGTGACGGTGGGGCTGGGCGGGGTGCTGGTCGAGGTGCTGCACGACGCGGCGGTACGCGTGCCGCCGTTCGGCGAGGACCAGGCCCGGGCGATGCTGGCCGAACTGCGCGGCCGGGCCCTGCTCGACGGGGTCCGGGGAGCACCCCCGGCCGATGCCGACGCGCTGGTCGAGGTCGTGCTGCGGGTGCAGCGGATGGCGCTGGAGCTGGGCGGCGTCCTGTCGGAACTGGACATCAACCCGCTGATGGTGCTCCCGCGCGGGCAGGGAGCCGTGGCCCTGGACGCCCTGGCTGTCTGCCGCTGACACGGCCGCCTTCGCCATCGCCCCCGCCGCCACCGCCCCTGCCGGCGGTGCCCCCGCCGGCGGCGGCACCCCGACGGCCGGCGTCGGGGCGCGGAGCCCGCCCGGGCCCCGTAGGTCCTGCCCGCCCCGTAAGCCTCGTAAGCCCGGTAAGCCCGGTAAGCCCAGTGAGCCGCGCAAGTCCCGTAGGCCGTGCGAGTTCCGTGGTGCGACGCGCAGATCGGGCACCGTGCGCGCGAGCCTCACGACCGCCCGTACGGCCCCTGCGGCCCGTCCCGTCCACACCCCGAACCGGAGCTGCTCCCCCATGACCGACTCCCCCCAAGCCGAACCCGAAGCGGCGACACGCCCCCTCGACACATTGGTACGGCACCGCACTGACAACGGGGTCTCGTGGATCACCCTCAACCGCCCCGAAGCCATGAACGCCCTGACCTGGGACCAGCGCGAACGCATCATCGCGCTGCTCGCCGAGGCCTCCGCCGACCCCGCCGTCCGGGCCGTCGTCCTCACCGCCACCGGCAGGGGTTTCTGCGCGGGCGCCGACCTGCGCGGCTCGCCCGCCACCGGAGCCACTCCCGCCACCGGCGGCGAGCGCGTCGCCGGCGACGTGGCCCGGATGATCCGGCTCGGCGCGCAGCGCCTGATCACCGCCGTGCTCGACTGCGAGAAGCCGGTCATCGCCGCCGTCAACGGCACCGCGGCCGGCATCGGCGCGCACCTCGCGCTCGCCTGCGACCTGGTCGTGGCGGCCGAGTCGGCCCGCTTCATCGAGGTGTTCGTCCGCCGCGGCCTGGTCCCCGACGGCGGCGGCGCCTACCTGCTCCCCCGGCTGGTCGGCCCGCAGCGGGCCAAGGAACTGATCTTCTTCGGGGACGCCGTCCCGGCGGCCGAGGCCCAGCGGCTCGGCCTCGTCAACAGGGTCGTCCCCGACGGGGAGCTGGAGGCCCGCGCGCGGGAGTGGGCCGAGCGCCTGGCGCAGGGCCCGACGCGTGCCCTCGCGCTGGCCAAGCAGCTGGTCAACGCCTCCTTGGACGGCGACCGGGCGGCGGCCCTGGCCGCGGAGGCCACCGCTCAGGAGATCAACATGACCACGGTCGACGCCGCGGAGGGCGTGGCGAGCTTCGTGGAGCGCCGCACGCCCAAGTACCTGGGCCGCTGACCGGACGGGGCGACGGGCGCCGCCGGCTACATCTGCGGGTTGGGCTTCAGCAGGGCGAACACCGCGCCGAAGGGGTCCGCCAGCCAGGCGATCCGGCCGACGTCCGGCACGTCCGTCGACGGCATCAGCACCGTCCCGCCCGCCTTCACCGCCGCCGCTTCGGTCGCGTCGGCGTCCGCGACGTTGAAGTACGGCACCCAGCGCGGCCGCTCCCCGCCGCTCTCGCCGCCCGCCCCGTCGCCCATCGGGGCGATCCCGCCGAACGAGGCCGCCTTCTGGTCGCCCTCCTCGGTGCTCACCACCCGGTACGTCATGCCGGGCGTCTGCATGTCCTCGCCGCGCCAGCCGAAGAGCCCGCCGTAGAAGGCGAAGGCCGCGGCGGGGTCCGGGACGTGGAGCTCGGCCCACAGCAGCGAGTTCTCGGCGGACGCCACCTCGAAGCCGGCGGTCTTCCCCGGCTGCCACAGCGCGAACTCCGCGCCCTGCGGGTCGGTGGCCTGCGCCAGCCAGCCCTCCGCCATGGCGTCCTCCGGCTCCATGCGGATCGTCCCGCCGCCCGCCTTGACCGCGTCGACGGTGGCCCGGATGTCCGGGGTCATGAAGTAGACCATCCAGGCCGACCTCGCGCCCTCCTGCGTCAGCTGCCCGAGCCCGGCGACGGTCTTGCCGTCGCGCTGGAGGAGCCCGTACCCGCCGGCGTCGGGCCCGGCGGACTGGTGGGTCCAGCCGAAGACCGCGCCGTAGAAGGCGGCGGCCGCTCCGGTGTCGGGGCTGCCGAGGTCGAGCCAGTTGGGCGAGCCCTTGCGGAAGTCGGTTCCGAGCACGGTTCCTCCTGCGGGTGGTCCAGGGATACGGGTACGGCTACAGGTACGCGTACGGATACGGGTACGAGTGGGCGACGGTCCGGGCGGGCGTACGGGCCCGGGGATGCGGTCCGGGGCCACCTTGCCCAGCCCGCCCGGCGGGGCCGCTCCGCTTGCGGACACCGCCCCGGCCGATTCACCCGTTCGGCGGAACCTCGGCACCGCACCCCCCTGGAGGCCGCGGGCCTACCCGTACCGGCCTGCGCACACACCTTCCCATCTGACGAACCGTCAGTTTCAATCGGCAGTGTGATGGGACACGCAGGGATGGCGGCCACCGTCGTCCGATACCTCAGGTCAGTCGGCGCACCGGGTTCCGGCCCCGGCTCCGCCGCACACGCGCCGGAGCCCTCCGTTCTGCCCCGTCCCGACCTGCGGGCCGTCGGCGAGGACGAGCGCGCCCCCGTCGGCCCCGCCGAGTTCCGGGCCGTGCTCGGGCACTTCGCCAGCGGTGTCACCGTCGTCACCGCCCCGCCCGGCGACGGGGAGGACGACCCGGCGGGCTTCGCCTGCCAGTCCTTCGCCTCGCTGTCGCTGGACCCGCCGCTGGTCGTCTTCATGGTGGGCCGTACGTCGACCAGCTGGCCGCGGATCGCCCGCGCGGGCGCGTTCTGCGTCAACATCCTGGGCGCCGGGCAGGGCGA
Source organism: Streptomyces sp. NPDC029014 (assembly GCF_055564695.1). Classification (NCBI taxonomy): domain Bacteria; kingdom Bacillati; phylum Actinomycetota; class Actinomycetes; order Kitasatosporales; family Streptomycetaceae; genus Streptomyces; species Streptomyces sp. NPDC029014. The sequence goes on along the minus strand of NZ_JBVHVT010000065.1, from coordinate 8,237 downwards.
GCTGTGCCGCCGGTTCGCGGTCAGCGGCGCCGACAAGTTCGCCGGGGTCGCCCACTCCCCCTCCCCCGCGACCGGATCCCCGCTGCTCGACGGGGTGTCCGCCTGGGTCGACTGCCGGATCCACGCCGTGCACACCGGTGGCGACCACCTGATCGTGGTCGGCCGGGTGGAGGCACTGAGCGCGGCCGGCGACGAGGGGCCGCTGCTGTTCCACCGGGGCCGCTTCGGCCGGCTCGCGGACACGGACGACGCCTGAGCCCCCGACCCGGGCCCGCCCTGTCCAGCCCCCACCCCGCCCCCGCCCCCGGGCGTGTCCCGGCGGCCCTACGCCCCTCCGGCCGGCCGGAGGGGCGTACACGTACGGCGCCGCGCGGGCGGGCACGCGGGAACGCGGGAGCGGTCCCGCGCCTGCCACGCGCCGACCCACACCGGCCGTGCACCGATCCGCCCCGCCGCGCGCCGGTGCGCCGCCTCAGAACGTGAGCACCCCCCGCGCCACCCGCCCGTGCTTCGCGTCGTCCGCCGCCTTCGCGAAGTCCTCGACCGGGTAGACCTCGGTCACCAGCTCGTCGAGCAGCAGCTGCCCCTTCCGGTACAGCTCCGCGTACAGGGCGATGTCCCGCTGCGGCCGCGCGGACCCGTACCGGCAGCCCATCACGGTCTTGTCGAGGTACATCGACGACACCCGGAAGGACGCCTCCTCCTCGAAACCGGGCACGCCCAGCAGCACGGCCTGCCCGTGCCGGTCCAGCAGGTCGATCGCCTGGCGGATCAGCCGGACGTTGCCGACGCACTCGAAGGCGTGGTCCGTGCCGGTCGGGAGGATCTCCTTCACCGCCGCCGGCGCGTCCGCGACCGCAGAGGCGTCGACGAAGTGCGTGGCCCCGAACTGCCGGGCCACGGCCTCCTTGGCCGGGTTCGCGTCGACCGCCACGATGGTCGTCGCACCCGCGATCCGGGCGCCCTGGAGCACGTTGAGCCCGATGCCGCCCGCGCCGATGACGACCACCGACTCGCCCCGGTCGACGCGCGCCCGGTTCAACACTGCGCCGACGCCGGTCAGCACGCCGCAGCCGATCAGGGCCGCCGACGCCATCGGGATGTCGTCGGGGATCTTCACCGCCTGCACGGCCTTGACGACCGTGCGCTCGGCGAACGCGGAGTTCGAGGCGAACTGGAACAGCGGTTTCCCGCCGCGCGAGAAGGGCTGCCCCGGCCTTCCGATCGCCTTGCGGCACATGGTCGGCCGGCCCCGGTCGCAGTCGGCGCAAGCACCGCAGTTGGCGAGCGTCGACAGCGACACGTGGTCCCCGGGCGCCACGTGCGTCACCCCCGCCCCGACCGCTTCGACGACCCCGGCCCCCTCGTGCCCCAGCACCACCGGCGGGGGGAACGGGATCGTGCCGTCGATCACCGACAGGTCGCTGTGGCACAACCCGGCCGCCGCTATCGCGACCAGGACCTCCCCCGGCCCCGGATCGCGGACTTCCAGATCGTCCACCACCCGGGCCTGCTTGCCGTCGAACACGACGCCCCTCATGCCTTCACCGCGCCTCTCTGGGCAGGCCGAGCACCCGCTCGGCGATGATGTTGCGCTGGATCTCGTCCGAGCCGCCGTAGATCGTGTCGGCGCGGGTGAACAGGAACAGGCGCTGGTCCTCGTCGAGCCCGGGTCCGTACGGGAGGTCCGGCGCCCAGGCCGCGGGCCCGGCCGTGGCGGCCGCGCCCCGGACCGCCACCGCCAGCTCGCCGAGCCGCCGGTGCCAGCCGCCCCACAGCAGCTTGGCGACACTGGGCGCACCCGGATCACCGCCACCGCCGTCCCCGCTGCTTCCGCCGTCCCGGCCGTCCCCGCCGTCCCGGGCGGCGGTGCCGAGCGTGCGCAGGGCGTTCCAGCGCATCGTGCGCAGCTCGGCCCACTGCCGGACGAGCCGGTCGCGCAGTACGGGGTCCCCGGCGCCGTACGCGCCGGAGGCATCGGGCACGCCGGGCGCATCGGATGCGCCGTGTGCGCCGTGTGCGCCGACGTACGCGGCCAGGACGCGCTCCAGTTCCGCCGCGAAACCGATCTGCTGGACCAGGGTGGAGACCCCGCGTTCCAGGGCCAGCAGGCCCATGGCCACGGTCCAGCCGTCGCCCTCCCCGCCGACGACCTCGGCGGCGACCGCCCCGTCGAAGAAGACCTCGTTGAACTCGGAGGTCCCGGTCATCTGCCGGATCGGCCGTACCTCGATCCGGCCCGGCTGGTCCATCGGCACGAGGAGGAACGACAGCCCCCGGTGCCGCCGGGAGCCGGGCTCGGTGCGGGCGAGGACGAAGCACCAGTCGGCGTCCCGGGCCAGCGAGGTCCAGGTCTTCTGGCCGGTGACGCGGAACGACCCGCCGGCGGTGTCGCGGACCGCCGCCGTCCGTACGCCCGCGAGGTCGGAGCCTGCGCCGGGCTCGCTGTAGCCCTGGCACCACAGCTCCTCGCCGCGGGCGATGCCGGGCAGGAAGCGGTCCTGCTGTTCGCGGCTGCCGTACGCGACGAGGGTGGGGGCGAGGAGGTTCTCGCCGATGTGGCCGACGCGGGCGGGGGCGCGCGAGGCGGCGTACTCCTCGGCCCACACCACCTGCCCGGTCAGCGAGAGCCGCTGCTGCCCGTACGTCCCGGGCGGCGCGTCCCAGCCCTGGCCGATCCAGCCGCCGCGGCCGAGTTCGCGTTCCCATGCGCGGCGCGCCCCCACTCCCTCGTGCTCGCTGCCGGGCCCGCCGAGTCCTGCGGCCTGCGCGTACGGGCCCGTGAGGTGCTCGGTGAGCCAGGCCCGGGCACGGCCGCGCAGCTCCTCGTCCTCGGCGCCGAAGCTGAAGTCCACGGTGTGCCGCCCCTTCTAGGCGTTGGGGCGGTCCTTGGCGGCCGCCGCCCTGGCCATGGCCTCCAGCTGCGCGAGCATCGGCATCGGGTCGGTGCCGACGGTGCCGGGCAGGAAGTCGGCGATCTTCTGGGGGGTCCAGGGGCCCTCGGCGTATCCGGCGCGCAGTTCGCGCGGCTGGGCCCAGACGGCGATCTTCGGGCCGGCGATCGTGTAGACCTGCCCGGTGATGCGCTCGCCGCCGGGGGCGACGGCCTTGTCGCTGAGCAGGTAGGTGACGAGGGCGGCGACGTCCTCGGGCTCGCCGATCTCCTTGAGCTCCATGGGGACGTTCGCCGACATGCGGGTGCGGGCGACCGGGGCGACGGCGTTGGCGGTGACGCCGTACTTGTGCAGGCCGAGGGCGGCGGAGCGGACGAGGGAGATGATGCCGCCCTTGGCCGCGCTGTAGTTGGCCTGGGATACGGATCCCTGGTGGTTGCCGCTGGTGAAGCCGATGAGGGTGCCGGAGCCCTGGCGGCGCATGACGGCGGAGGCGGCGCGGAAGACGGTGAAGGTGCCCTTGAGGTGGGTGGCGAGGACCGGGTCCCACTCCTCCTCGGACATGTTGAACAGCATCCGTTCGCGCAGGATCCCGGCGACGCAGACGACGCCGTCGATGCGTCCGTACCGGGTCAGCGCGGTGTCGACGACGCGCTGGCCGCCGTCCATGGTGGAGATGTCGTCGGCGACGGCGACGGCCTCGCCGCCCGCGGCGAGGATCTCCTTCACGACGGCCTCGGCTATCTCGCTGGTCGGTGCGCCGCCGTCGATGCCGACGCCGTAGTCGTTGACGACGACCCTGGCACCTTCGGCCGCGGCGCCGAGAGCGACGGCGCGGCCGATGCCGCGCCCGGCGCCGGTGACCGCCACGACCCTGCCTGCCAAGAAGTTCCCCACGCCGACCCCTTCCCGCGGTTTCTGACGGACCGTTAGATTTTATGGGCAGTCGGACGCCGCCGCACAAGCCCGCCGCAGCCGCAATCACGGCCGAGGAGTTGATGGACCGTGGCCCTGCCCGCCGAGTTCCACGAGATCGCCAAGCGCGTCAACAACTGGGGGCGCTGGGGCGCCGGCGACGAGATCGGCACCCTGAACCTGATCACCGACGAGGTGGTCCGGGCCGCGGCCGCCGAGGTGCGGACGGGGCGCCGGGTCCCCCTGGCGGTCCCGCTCAAGGAGGACGGCGTCCAGGCCGGGCTGATCCCCGGGCGGATCAACCCCCTGCACACGATGGTGCAGATCAACCAGGAGCTGTTCGGCCCCGGCACGGTGGCCTGCAGCGACGACGCCGTGACCATGGGGCTCCAGGCGGGCACCCACTGGGACGCCCTCACCCACGTCTCCCACTCCGGCCGCATCTACAACGGCCGCCCCGCCGGCACCATCACGGCGCACGGGCGGGCCGCGTTCAGCGGGATCGACAAGGCCGCCCCGATCGTCTCGCGCGGGGTCCTGCTCGACGTGGCCCGGGCCAAAGGGCTGGACCGGCTGCCGGGCGGCCACGCCGTGACCCCGGAGGACCTGGCGGAGGCGGAGGAGTTCGGCGGGACGACCGTCCGGGCGGGCGACGTCGTCCTCGTCCGCACCGGCCAGATCCAGGTCTTCCTGGCCGGGGACAAACACGGCTACGGCTTCCCGTCCCCCGGCCTGTCCGTCCGCACCCCGCAGTGGTTCCACGCCCGGGACGTGGCGGCCGTCGCCAACGACACCCTGACCTTCGAGGTCTTCCCACCGGAGATCGAGGACCTCTGGCTGCCGGTCCACGCCCTGCACCTGGTCGAGATGGGCATGCACCAGGGCCAGAACTGGAACCTGGAGACGTTGTCCACAGCCTGTGCAGAAACGGGTCGCTACACCTTCCTCCTCTCCGCCATGCCGGAACCCTTCGTCGGCGCGGTCGGCACCCCGGTCGCCCCGGTGGCCGTCCTCTGACCCCGGCACCCGCCCGGCCCGGCCGCGCCCTACCCGGCCCGGGCCGATCACGCGCCGGGTCGATCGGCGCGCCGGCCCGGTAGCCCGGCGGCCCGGTGCGCTTCCGCGAGGCCTGCGCCGCCGCCGTTCAGATCCAGGTCACTTGCCGGATGTAGACCCGTTCGTGGCGCGGCACGACGAGATACACGAAGAACCCGTCTCCGACGTGCGCAGTGTCGCCGCTCGGACTCGTTCCCTCGCAGTTCGTTCCGTCGAGGTAAAAGGCCTCGGCTGCCCGAACCAACTCGTCAGCCTTCCTGATGACCTCTACGACGAAGGCGGGCGGTGAGTCACCGAGGACATACGCCTCGTCGGGGACGTACTCCCACTTCCAGCTCCCTCCGGCACCGCCCGGGCAGCCTCTTCCTCCACAGTCCGGAGCTCATCCATGCCGGCCTGAAAGCGGCGTCATTACGGCTTGCGGTCCCCTGGACGGCCGCCAGGGCGCGGCTGCGGCGTGCGGACAGATCCGGTCGGCGCTCAATTTCCACCTCGGCTGCCCAATGGCTGATCCAGTGCTGGACATGGCCGATCTTGTTGCTGCTGATGGCTGCGGCGAGAGCGGCGTTCTTGTGCCTCTCCATCTCGTCCAGGCGGTGCGGGGCGATGCGGGCCAAGGCAATGCGGACGGCGTCGGGCGTGCGCTCAGGACGCGGAATGAGTTCGCCCTGATGGTCGGACTGTGTAGTCATGCTGTCCTCCAGGTAGGCCCCCGGCCAGCCTAACCAGCCGGGCGTCGCGGGGGGCGGGCTTAGCAGCAAGCCCGGCATGCGCGTGCCCGCGAGACCGACCCGGCCCTGCCAGGACACCGTGGGCGGGGTCGGGCACGAGCTGCGGGTCCACGCCCTGCACCTGGCCGAGATGGGCACGGAGCGCTTTCCACACCCCATGCCGGAACCCTCGTCGGCGCGGTCGGCACCCCGGCGGTCCTCCTCGACCGGCCGCGCGGCCCCTGCGCCGCCGCGGCCCTGCTCGCCGGCGTAGGCCGGCGCATCATCGGCGCCGCCCTCTCGCCGCACGAAGCGATACGGGCCCAGACTGTTGTGCGGCCGTCCGGTCCGGGACGGTCTCGCGGATCACCCGCGAGACGGCGCAACAGCCACGAGGGCCTGAGGAACGTGGAAACCAACTGGCGCTCCAAGTCGGCCGACCAGGGCAACTGCCTGGAAGTCGCTATGCAGAACGACGCGGTCCTCCTGCGCGGAAGCGACGACCCCGACGTCGTCATCCGGACCACACGGGCCAAGCTCCGGGCCTTCATCGACGGCGCCGCCGCCGGCGAGTTCGACGACCTAGCCTGAGCAGCAGGTCCCCTCGCCGACGGGCCGAGCTGGGTAGGTCACTCATCCGTCGCGAGGCTGAACCAGACGACCTTCGTCCGCTCCTCCTGCGGCACGGCCGCCCAGTCATCGGCATACGCCGCCACCAGCGCGAGCCCGCGGCCGTGCGTGTCGAGCAGGCCCGGCCGGCTGCCACCCCCGTCCGGCGGCCGGTTCTCGGCTGCGGAGTCGTACACGGAGACCGTGACGCGGCCGCCGGACAGCACCATCTCCACGGCGATCTCCCGCGTGTCCGTGTGCCGGTGGGCGTTGGTCACCACCTCGGAGGTGCACAGTCGCGCCCGCTCCGTGAGCTGCGGATGCCCGGCACCACGCAGGACCGACACCACCCAGTCCCGGGCGATGCGGGGTGTGTCCGGCCGGCTCGGCGCGACCATCCGGTAGGTGAGGGCGTCCTCCGCCGCAGGCTCGGTGGGGATCAAGACGCTCGTCTTCATGCTGCTTCTCCCAACGCGGTACGAGTTCACGCGCCCCGCCGCGCGCTGCATGCCGTGGCTCTGGCCGTCCCCAGGCAGCGCGCGCCAATGCGCGCGCCGGCGGCTGCACTTCGGTCTTGTCGCGGAACGACGCGGTGCGACTCCAGACTGTAGCGACGCGCGTACAACCCGTTGTACCGTTTGGGAAAACACCACACGCAAGTGGACCTCACCCGAGACAACGGGCCAAGATGTGAGCCGACAGGAGGGGAGTCGCATGCCGCCAAGGAAGGCTCCAACTGCCCGCCAGCGCCGGCTGGGAGCTGAGCTCCGAAAAATCAGGGAGCACTCCGGAATCTCCCTGACCGACGCAGCGGCCCAACTGAGCACCGACCGAACCACGATGAGCAATGTCGAAAGCGGACGATTCGGCGTGAGCAGCGAACGGGTGCGCGCCTGGACGACCTTCTACGGGTGTTCGGATGCCACCTATGTCGATGCGTTGATCTCCATAGCAGAAGAACGAGGACGTGGATGGTGGGACGACTACCGCGACGACCTCTCGGCAGGCTTGCTCGACCTCTCGGAAATGGAGCATCACGCTGTCGCGATCCGCGTCGTGCAAATCATGCACGTGCCCGGCCTGCTCCAGACCGAGGACTACGCCCGGGCCGTCTTCGAAGAAGCCGTACCCCCGCTTCCCTCCGTGGTGATCCGGCGCCGGCTGTCGCACCGCATGAGGCGCCGTGATGTTCTCGACCGCAAGGACAAACCGCAGTTCACGTTCTTGATCCATGAAGCCGCTCTGCGGATGAGGTTCGGCGGCGCGAAGATCGCGGCGGGTCAGCTCGATTACCTGCTCCAGCAGTCCGAGCGAGAGAACGTCACCGTTAGGGTGATCCCGTTCGCAGTGGGCGGGTTCCCCAACGCCGGTAGCTCAACACTCTACGCATACGGGCCCGTTCCGCAGCTCGACACCGTCCAAACGGACACGCCGAGCGGCCCCGCTTTCCTTGACGCCGAGACGCGCCTCGCAAACTATCGCGCGGTGCTGGACCGGACGGAGGAGCGGTCGTACGACCCAGAACGGTCTCGCGATTTCATTCGCGAGGTGGCGCAACAAGTGTGAAGGCGTGAGAACAGTGGAAATTCAGTGGCGCAAGTCCTCCAGGTCAACTGACGCAGAGGGCAACTGCCTCGAAGTGGCGGTGAAGGACGGCGAGGTCCTGATCCGTGAGAGCGATGACCCCGGCGTCATCATCCGGACCAGCCGGGCCAAGCTCCGGGCGTTCATCGACGGGGCCGCGGCCGGCGAGTTCGACGACCTGGCCTGAGCCTGAACAGCGCGACCACCCCCGACCCCCTGCCCACCCCGGCCAGGGGGTCGGGTCTTTGCCCCTCGCGTCACCGCGGCATATGCCAGTCTCACCCGTTAGACGTCAAACGCTTGATACCCATCTGTCGCCAGCATTAGCGTCTGCCGTGGGGGGGGGGGGGGGGGGGGGGGGGGGGGGGGGAGGAGCGGCGGGGGGGGGGGGGGGGGGGGGGGGGGGGGGGAGGGGGGGGGGGGGGGGAGGAGGAGGGGGGGGGGAGGGGGGGGGGAGGGGAGGGGAGGG